>NZ_JBIGLU010000004.1:0-282043 GCF_043658375.1 Pseudomonas sp. PsB
GCAGCCTTGTGCTGCGAAGAGGCCGGTACAAGCAACAGACAGGCTTTGTCAGTACAGGCCTCTTCGCAGCACAAGGCTGCTCCTACAGAACCTCGCTTAACCAATGAGTCACGTGTTGTATGAGAGCGGGTTCACCCGCGAAGAGAGGCCCTCGAGGTCAATCACGGCTGCCGCTAGAGTCCAACAAAGCCCAAACGCTCGTCAGACACCCGGTACCGTCTTCCGTCCAACCAGTTGCTGTCTCTCCACCCCATCCAGCAACGCCTCCACCACCGCCTTGGCCGAATCCAGCCCATGGTCGTTGCTCCACAACAGATCACGACAGGTCCCCTTGGCCAGCTCCAGTGCCTTGAGATTGGTCGCAAACGCGCCTTTGAGCAGCGTGGATAGATGCACCAGCGCATCTTCGTAGTCCACCCCAGAACGCACGGCAAACAACGGCGGATGGCTGCATTCGCACGTGGAGAAACTGGAGGACGCCGTGGTGGCGCGTACGGGAGAATCGGGTAAGCCTTTTGTCATTGTGTCGCTCCTTGATTCACTGGAGCCGCCACAAATCGCTACCAAACGAGATGGTGACGGCTGTACGCAGGTTGGTAGACCGGGAATCTAGCAAACCGGCGCGCACGGAGGCGCCCTACGCACAGCCGCCATAAAACGAAACAGCCGGGCACAAAAAAGCGCCAACTGTATCGCATAGCGGGCGCTTGTGCGCCTTGATGAACATCCGGCCTCACTGCCTGTTCGTGTTCCTACGGTCGTGCCTTTGCTATGCGTTTCTTTCAGCTTGGCCTCGCGGCGTCCACCTTGCGTTTCACTACAGTGATGGTCACTCAGTCTGATCATCATTCACAGATGACTGGTTTTGGCCCATGCCGGGCACACTGGGAGGGGGCAAGCCCGCGACGAAGCCCTCAAGCCCAATCACCCATCAGACTATTTCTGTAAGGCATGGATGAAACGGGCTTTCAATACTTACTGCTAGAGCGTACCGGCCTTTTTCTCTGCTACTGCGGGCATTGAAAGTTCTAGAAGCGACGAATGTTCTGAACATCCTGGGAGAATTGGAAGCCCTGGAAATTTTGAAAGCGCTGGAAGTTCAGGAAATTCTGGTAATTCTGGTAATTCTGGTAACTCTGGAAGTTCTGGAAATTCTGGAAATTCTGGAAATTCTGGAAATTCTGGAAATTCTGGAAGTCCTGGAAGTCCTGGAAGCTCTGGAAGCCCTGATATCCCTGAGCCACCTGAGAATGAGATTCCGGATACTTAATAAACGAATTTCTACGAACAAGGGCACCGCCATATGTTTTCCGCACTATTACTTTATCAAATGCTGACGCACTAATCCGGTAGCTTTCCTTGACGCGTCTATCACTGCCATTCCAGAGATTAAAGACCTCCGAGCCAGCCTCAAGCTCTTTGAAGTTTTTTACATACACACCAAACACATGTGGGGTTGATCCACGTTCACGCTTACTTGTTCTCCTAGCATAATGCCATGCCAGCTTTTTGTCCTGCGTAAAATAAAACCCCTCGCCATGACGAACCAAAGGACGTGACTTGAGCTGAACACTACTCTGCAACGAAAGTTGATGTTTTAGTGTGCTGCCATGGTAACCTACAAAATCATAACCTCGGGGCACAGGGGCATGCCCGCTCGGGTCTCTTGAATTTATAGGATCCCCTTGACAATAAGCATATGAATGCAATCCGCCGCCCCCGAACGGACTTACACTGTCCGGAGAACAAAATCGCATCAGAACAGGGTTGAATAATCGATAACCGTTCCCCAGCAGATAGCTACAGGTATTTGGGTCTAGTCGCTCGCCGTTGAAACCGAGCAGACTTGATGATCGGGAAACGTCACCATAAAGGTGAATAAGAAAAAGCACCAGACCGCAGCATGCCACGCGAAGTGCCAGATAATGTTCCCGAGGTAAGTACCATGTTAATTTTCCACCTTCAGCTTAATCAAGATATTCATGACTACAGGTAGAAATTTCTACTGGCAAAAATGCTAGGTCGCAAAACCTAGGCCGCAGTCGCGGCGGACTGACAACCAAGATCCACATGCTCTGCGACGCTAACGGGACACCCCTGCGTTTTCTCCTCTCTGGCGGACAAGCCAGTGACATCTAAGCCCAGCTACTGGACGAGGTCAGCATTCCATCAGGCCAGCAGTGGCTGGGCATATGAGGTCAGGTGCCCGGCGAAAAGGCTGGGGCATGGCTTGGGTTTTGGGTGGGGGCTGACATCGTGCCGCGCGGCCGGCGCTCAATGTCACTGGCGCCAAGCCCGTAAGACACCGGAGATCGTCTTCCGCCCAACCAGCCGCTACCTCTCCCCCATCCAGCAACGCCTCCATCACCGCCTTGGCCGAATCCAGCCCATGGTTCATTGCTCAATAAAGATCACTACAGGTCCCCCCTGGCCAGCTCCAGCAAAAACGGTGGATGGCTGGATTCGCACCTGGAGAAACTGGAGCACGCCGTGGTGGCGCGTACGGGACAGTCAACTCCCGAAGCAGAGTAACTGACATTTTTGCTAGGTGACAAACACTCAGAACTGAATAAAGCTCAAGGCACCGAAGTTTTTTATGTGCAGTACCGGGCATGCCACATATTTATCTCAGGGTCCTACGCTCTGTGTGAAAGTCTTGAGACTCAGGCCAGGCAAAGCTACAGCAGACGAGGAAGCGGAGTTTACAGATCGTAAACGAGCATGCCGAGGCGGTTTTCAATGCAGCATTACCGAGCATCAAAGCTTTTCACACCGGGCCTAACGCCCGCTCACCCATGGTGATAATCAAGGATAGTTCAATGGGCCGTTTCTCAGACACATTAAAAACAGGCTACAACAAAGAAGTCATCGAGAAAGCCAAACTAAAAAATGGCGATAACATAACAATTCGAGCCCTATATACAAACGACAGTACTTTTTGGAGCCTGGAGAGCGACGGGGTTACAGCCGCTCAGGACAGCAGCCGAAAATACCCCAAACGTTTTGTTTTTGATGAATCCGCATTAGGTCCAGCGCATACGGAGCTTCTGAAGGACATCCATGGCATTGCGCCCGAAGTCATCACGCTCTATAGCTGCAACCCTGAAATTTACGAACCGTATGAAGCCGTTTACGAGGAGCTCCTATCTAGCATAATTGAAGCGGGAGCCTCGATAAAAACCATTGGAGAACTTGCGCGAATCTCCGCCAGCCACACACCCGTACTGATTGAACTTAAACACCCTATCGAAAATTTCGCGGAAGACCATGACAGCATCGACACCCCCTGGGGATATTATGCGCATGACGAACATACCGACCCTATTCTTCGAAAACTGAAAAACTATAGCTTACTGGGTTATCTTGATAATAACCCGCCTTTCCTGTCAAACGCACAGCACATCTCCGTATCAACAGACAAAATGCTCCGGGACGTCAAAACAGAGCTAGCGGAGAAATATCCCATCCTGAGTTATTTCTGTGCACCTGACGACGAAATCTACATCGCTACTCAACACATCCGCAAAATTTATTCGCTGGCAGCCGTATCGGATTTCAATGCGGTAACGGAAGCACGTACAGCAAGAAAAAACCTGATTAATGCCTTGCTTGAAGCAGGGGCAAAACCTGTCAAGCCTGTCTACGAACACGATGACTTGACCACTGAAACCGGACCACTATTGGTATTATTGGAAAGCGATCCGGCAAAAACCGACAGCCACTACGGCTATTTCGGCCTTGTCACCGCACATGACGTTTATTCAGGCAGCATTACTTTCGGTTGCAGCATCCCCTTTAAAAAAACCTTTGACGCGCTGAGCCAGCAGCACGAGTCTATCGCAAAATTCGCAGCATACGATAGTGTCGATATCGATGAGTCCGAAATCGCAGCCGTCTACACGCTGGCCGACATCGAGCTCACTGCCGAACCCGTGCCTTCAGACGCGCAGACAATTGAAGCATTATATCCGGCTGCACAATGGACTGTTTCCGCCAGCGCATTAAATAACGACATGTTGCCCAATATGACGGGGTTTGAGCCTACCACGATCGGTGGCGGTGCTCACACGTGGTGTAGCCCAGTTTTTTTGCTAGCCGATCGCGATTTGAAACCCGGCGAATGCGTAAAAGCCTGGGTCATCAGTGAACACGATGGACGTATTCTCAAGACTGTGTCCTCTCAGGCAACGACGGACGACAACATCTTGGAAAGCTGGCCAAAGGTGTTTCTTTCAACCCTCAATGCGACGCCGGCAGTGGCAGATGGTAACCAGTGGATGTGCGCGGGTTATCTAGCAGATTCCGGCGGGATGGCAATAGCCGATACAGTTTTGCGTACCACCGACTTCTTAAGACTGGAATCATCAGAAAAACATAGGCTAAACCGCCTATGGTACTACGCGGATAACTGCCGGCTGTTCACCAATGCCCCCTTCACCGCCAATCAGGTTATCGCCTGCAACCTCCCTGATTATCCGCCCGCCGAGGGCGATACTGTCTCTGTACAAGTGCGCGACCGAACGACCCTACGCCTGTATGAAACCCATCTCTACTCAATTGCCACGGACAATGCCGCTTCAAGTACGTGGACCAACGGGTTTTGTGACTTCATTAACAAGCAGCACCTCAATGCCAATAGCCAATACGGGATGCTGCGAGCAGGTGCGTTAGCGGAAGATGGAGTAACCCTAACTGCAGCGCCCAGCGAAAACTCACTTTGGATTCCTCAGCAGTCCAACCTTTCGGTTGAACTCGACGCACTGTCATTCAGAAAGCATCGGGCAGTGAGTGCCTTTACGCCAGTGGCTGGTCAGGAAATAAAGTTTCACATGCTCGACCAATACAGCAGCACGCAGTTGCCTGGATCGCCGCTCAGCTTCACTGTCCCGCAAGGTGAGTCTGATGCCCAAGCGTGCCTCCTTTCACTGGCCGAGACGCTGCAGACGTCTGCACTGGGAGATTGCCTACGGCTCGGGGATGCTTATTCTCACAAAGGCAAACCGGACTCAGCAGACGGTTGGTGGCTGTGGCTATTGCCACTACCTGCAAGATTCATTGTAGAGGGCCTTCCCAGCCTAGGTGGCACTTATGAGCCAGCGCTTGAAACGCTGGCGGGTCAAAAACTCACGCTTCAGCAGCTGTACCAGGATTATAAGCAAGGTTTGACCTTGGCACTGACCGATCGCTGGAACGAGCAGGCTGTTTCAACCTGGATGTTCACAGCGGATTCAGAGCAAACCCAGTCGCTCGCTCAATGGGTTAAGGGATTGGCCTTGCAGCTTGGGTCTCAATTCGTGCGGTGGGGCACACTGGATGCCCTACATCCGCAGCCGGTCATTGATGCAATGGATCTGTCTAATCATACGCTGTGGCTGCCTAAGGCGTTGGAGAGTGTCCTGATTGTCGATCAAATTGAAAAAGAACTCACCCCAGCCGCGCGCTGCCTTCCTGATCTTTACCCTGAATTTACTTTCGTGCGCGATTATTTCCAGTGGGAAGAAGCAGAAGAATACGCCTGGTTGAAAGAGGAAGAACGGGCGTATGTGACCAGCTACCACACTCATTTTTCGAGCATGATCGCTTTTGGTGATGAGCCTCTAACCGAGCGAGATCGAAAAGAAGTAAATCGACGAGAAGCTCGCGAACGGTTTACTCGCGAACTGATGAAGCGCCCCGACTTCGACTTCTATATACCTTCGGCCAATGTTCCTGCACTGGTAGCATCCAAGCTCTCAAGAGGCAACCAACCCTACCCACAAAAAGATGTATGGCAATTACGTACAAACTCGCAACCTCCGCATTATTCCTGGCGCGAATCTCGCGGAACATCGTATTGGACCGAGTGCGTTTCAAGTAACGACTATCAGATGACTATCGCCTTTGCGAGGCCAAACCCTGATTACTTCCCTATTGCCGCCGCGCTGAAGCTTCTTTCACTCGCAAGCAACAATCGGCTGCACACTCGGCATCTCACTCAAGCGCGCGAGCATACTCCCGATCTCGCCAACATATTGCACGCTTTCAAGGACGCGTCCTTGTTGACGGCAGAAGCTGATCTAGTGCTTGAGTGCCTCGACGCGCTGGCAAAAAAACAAATAACACCCCCTGCCAGGAATGAGAACTTTTCGGAATTTCCTGAGTATTTCATTATTGACCGAGCAGATTTTTCCTTAAAAGATCTGAGCTTATCAGACCTGTCAGGTAATATCCGCGATGCAGACACGAATGACGCTACGGCCACACCTGAGGGAAATGAGTGCAGTCGAGAGCTAATTGCAGGCTTGTTGGCGACACCTGGAATCGCTGAAACCTGCAAGTTACTGGATGAAGCAGCTCTCGTCTCACGGTTGGGGCGCATCGATGAGGTCAATGCCGAGTACCTTCACCTGCAACTCACTGCAAGCGCTGTTGAAAAAGGGATTCGATTCATTTCCTACACTTCAGATTTCGCACCTGACTTACTCGTCGATGCCAATGCACCAAACGGTGGTTTTCGACTCTACATTCCGCGCTCCGCCGACATCAGACCGAACGAAGTTATTTGCAGCGCAAGCAGCGTCAGCCGAACAGGCATCGTACCAACACGTAGAAGCCTAACTCCCGAAGGGCGACGAGTAGGCCAAGCTCCGTTCATGATTCAGAAACCCTACGCTGGGCGAGACTTCAAGCCCAAGGACACGCTCTGCGCAGACTACGCCAATACCGTAGGTTCAGAGGTTTACGATGTCAGCGGCGCCAGTGAGAACGGTGTCGATGCCAAGACCGGGCTGTTCCATGCACATTATTCCGTAGCTGTAATCCGCGGGTTATCGGGCAATGGACCGGAGATAGAACTCAACCTTCACTACTGCGCCACACGCGCCAACGAAAGTGCTCTGGGAGATGGCTGGGCATTCCGCTTCAGCGCCTGGGATAACCGTTTACACAAGCTGACGCTGTACACCGGCCAAACCATCACGCTCACCGCCGATCATATTGATAAGGCAAAAGGCAACAAGCGCTTGGCCATCAACGGAGTCACATTGACAGGCGCCACAGGCAGCTTTGCTTCCCTGACAGCGTTGACAGTGATCTACCCCTCCGGCCGCCAAGAGACCTTGACCAAGCCCGCTCTCCACGACGGTCAGGAAGCCAGTAAGGACTATAAAGACGCGCTCCTTCTGAAGGTTCGCAAGATCAAGGAAAACCTGCAGAAATGGCTCCGCGAGTCTGGGCTATCGACCGAGCAGAGCAGTAACTTCCAAAGCAAACTCGACGAAATAGGCAAACTTGAAAGCGAGATGGATCGCAAGGCCTTCATCCTGACACCCAGCCAGATTTCGGCACCACAAGGCAGCACACTGACGCTGTCATGGGAAGGAAGAAAAGGCCATGTACACCTGCACTCCATCGCTGAAGGCTCCATCCAGTTGCTAACGGCAGTGCATGAACCACCCACAGCAACTGGCACTTACACCAGCCAATTCACCGTCTGGCCGGACACCGATGAGGCCTATACCGTTAGCCTCACTATCGAGGACTGTCTGCTCATTCAACTGAAACGCCAAGGCCTGCGCGATGCCTCCCCAGTACAATCAGTCGTGTTCGGCTACGAGGGAGAAGCGGTTCTGGACCGCGTGCTGTGCTCCGTAGCCGAGGAGGATGGCTCACTCGAGTACGTGAGCTACGCGCCAATGTGGAAAGACTGGGACGTCAGCAACAGCATCATTCCGCTTTCCCGTGTGGTGCGCCATACCTTGTTGCCCGGCGCAGGGCAACGCCCAATCACATATATCTGGGAATGGGACGGTAATACCAGCGTACTTGCAATGAAGGAAGGCGATACCTTCAGCGCCACCCGCAGCCTGGAGACCGGTACCCATCATCATGGTCCGTCTACCCGACGGACCTGGACGCTCACCAACGGCTTCTTGGTCGAAACTCAGACCGTTGAAACAACGCCGGGACTTGCTCGCGAGACGACGACCCATACCTATCCAGACGCGATCACCAGCACCGATCCGGCTGTCATCTATCGGTTGGCCACTCAACCAGTAAGCACAACGGTGACATTTGAAGACCTGCGCGCTCAGGTCCTGAACGACCGCAATGCGAAAAGCGTCACACCGGAGAGCCAATCATGAGTACTCATCTCGATCACGCTGCCAAAAGTGCCAAAACGCGGGCATCGAAAGAAACCACACATTTCACCTACGATGCGAATACGGCACTGCTTACGAAAGCCGTCACCGATGATGGGCAGACCACGCACCTTTGCTATTACGCAGCCCAAGCCAGTGCGGATAAGCCTGATCGAAGCGATCAGGTTCCAAAGCTTAACCAATTGTTGAAAGGCTTCAGGCTTCAGCAAGGTGAAACATCCGCCTTGGCTCAACCACTGGCGTGCCCCGAGATTCCTGATGCCCTATCCCCTCCGCTTCTTGCACAGTGCAACTATGTGACGTTCCCCGATGGAAGCCGCTCGGACATCAGTGTTTCCTTGTTTGGCTACGGTCGTGCCAACAGAGACAGCCAAGGTATGCTGATTCCCGACATTATTCTGAACCTGGAGGGCGTTGAGGTAGACACTTCCAGCACACCGTGGACCCTCACAAAAGCGTCAGGCCGGGAAGGGTTGCTAGTTAGTCTGCAACAAATAGAAAACTCCCATGGGTCTGTACAGAGCAAGACCGAGACAACCTCAACACGGTGGTACAAAAACAGTGAAACACGCCACACTCAAACATTAAAAGAAACCACAACCGTCGATTCCCTCAACGGCACGCTGTGGACGAAGGGTGAGTCGCCCTTGAAATTGGGCGCGCTGGAGTTGACGGCGATTGTTACTCAGCAGATACGCTCGGGGCGTAGCGGCCGTATCCTCCGTGAGTCAAGGCAGGATGAGCTGGGCCGGCCAACTACAATGGTCTATCGCTCGCACGATTCACTTGATCGATTGCTAACCAGTACCGTCTATGCTTGGGACACTAATTGTTTCCAGTCAGGCCTTGCTAATGGCCTCGGACTGGCAGGCGTTCATCACCAGTGGAGTCAAGAGGCTGGGGGGAACTGGGTCACAACTACTGGGCCAGACGGTCGCAAAGGGCGCACTTTGCTCGATGGCCTTCAGCGCCCGGTACGCCGCGAATTGCAACGTCTGGTCAACGTCTGCGATAAAGACAACGACTTCGTATGCCTTGAAGAAATTTTGTATGGTTCCTCTGGAGAGGTTCTGGAACGCTGCACTTACGACTATCATGCAGGTGGACTGTGCATTCAAAACAAAGGGGTGAGCTTGTCTGGCGCACTGCGGGATTGGTTCTGGGAAATTAACGAACAGCACACGCAAACCGAAACAGACGGAACAACAAACCAAATAACCAGATCCGTTACAGGCACGCCACTGCTTGGAACACTACGCAGCCAGGAAGTAACACAACATAACCATCACAACGGATGCGTCACCATCAGAGAGTCGCACCTCACATGGGACAATGTGCAACAGCAGATGCAGACCGCCGGCGTAGTCACTGAAAAAATAATTAATGCACGTGGGCAATGCGAACAAATCAATGAAACCATTGGCGACTTAACCCGGGAATGGAAAAGCACCTTTGACGAACTGGGGCGGCGTACGAAGATAACGTCTCCTGACGGCACGTCGACAACCTGGACCTTCGAAGGCTTCAACACTAAACCGACTAGAATTTACATCAAATCTCCATCCGGCCAGCAAGTTCAACTTGGACAGCAAGCCTTCGATGAAACAAACAGTACAACGTGTTCCCTTACAGTGGGCACCAATGACTCATTACGCACGTTCACATTTGAAGACAATGGGTACCAGCGCCCAGACGGTATTCGAGTGTGGAACGAGAGCAGTGCAGATGGCAACGCGGTTTTCTGGTTCCATAGCGACCTGCAGCGCCCCAACAGCAAAAGAATGATTGCGTCGTTTACCTACAACGCATTCACTAAAGCCATACACATAGAGCGGCCTGCTCATAGAGCCAACCTGCAAACTCGCATCAGCACAGAGGTGTTATCCCCGCAACTGCTTGGAAACCTGACCAGGCGCCGGACGACACATGGCGTTTCCCATGAGCAATGCAGCCTTCACTCACTGCGTGGCAATGTTGAGCAAGTGCAACTCGCGAATGGTTCAGCCAAGCGAGTCTGGTCCGATGGCAGGAATCGGCGCAGCCGCGTACGCCGCGGTCACTTTGAATATCGCTATCTCTATACTGCACAGGGTTCGGTCAAGCGTATGGCCGTGGATGACTTGCGACAAGGACAACAGCTAACTGTCGATTACGATTACGATAATTTTGGCAGGGAAGTTCAACGTATTTACAGTTTGAACGGCACGACCAAGAGCAGGTATAAACTTAGCTGGTCAGAAACCGGACAACTGTCGAAAAAAGAATGGTTCCGCAATGGAAACACCGAACCCTCTCGCACAGAAAATTTTTCCTACGACAAACTACGCAACGAACTTACTCACTGGACGGTGGAGGCAGCCGAAGGTTTCCAGATTGAAGATATCAATCGCAAACACATTCGAGAACAAGCTTACACCTATGACTTTATTGGCAACCTGCTTACCTGCACCACGACATTTATCGATGGCGCGGGCGAACAGCGGGCGTATGCTTATGACGACCCGTCACATCCCACCCAACGCACCCGTGTGACCGTCGCGCTTTTAAGTGAAGATGGAAGTACCCAACCACCCACTTCCATCTCCTTTCAGACCGATAAAAATGGTAGTGCACTCAACGACGTTAACGACAGCCAGTTCACGTATACCCAGACAGGACAACTACTGTCTGTTGCACAGACGCTGAACGATCAACCTGATACGACCTATGAGTACGATGAAAGTGGCCGACTAGCAGGGCAATGGGATGCCGCCAATCAGCAATGGCGTGTGCTGCATTACACCGAAGATCAATTGGGTGGCGAGGTCTGGTTGAACAGCCAGAATCAACCTTTAAGCTATCGTACATTTGATGAAGAGGCTGGCTTGATCGTACAGCTTCACAAAATGGGCGAAGAAACGGGTGACAGTCAGACCTTGTATGTTTTTCCGGATCCACAAAACAGCAGCGCCGAGGAGTACTCGTTCAATGCCTCGGGACTCTGGTCAAGTCAGTCAGTCGGCTTTACCCCTTGGGGTGAGGCGCCTCTGGAGCGCCTCAACAAGTTGAACAGTGGCCTTGGCTACAATGGCCAACGCGTCGACCCGGTGACAGGCTGTTATCACTTCGGCTCGAGGTTCTACAATCCCCGTCACCAGGCGTTTTGCCAAAGCGACAGTCTCAGCCCCTTTGAAAACGGTGGGCTGAATAATCTGGCCTACTGCGCAGGTCGTGACCCCGTAAATTGGCATGACCCGAGCGGGCATATCATGATTAGCCGGAGGGAGGCATCGGCCAATCTTTTTTCATTGGATCAAATGATCAGCGAAACCAAGCCACCCCATCATGAAGCTGCTGCATGGTGGGAATGGGCGTTACTCGCTTACGGCATGCTATTAACGGTTGGCTTGTCCGTTATCACGGGTGGTGCTGCTGGAGCAGTACTGCTTGCTGCTGGCCTTGTAAGTTTCGGCCTGGGCGCAGCAGAGCTGGCGTTGCGGCAAACTAACCCGGATCTTTCAAAAAAACTGGGGTGGGGTTCTCTGGCAGCCAATTTTCTTGATGCAGGCGCCAAAGGTATTGGCAAAGCTGGGCTGTGGCTGGTCAGAGTCGTACGCAGAGCAAGCCGTGGAGTGGTTCAACTGCGAAACGCGATAAAAATGGGGGGCCTAAAAGCACTCTTCAAATCCTCACAGTCCTATCATGCCCTCTGCACCAAGCTTCCGACCACGCCGACTGCGCTCACGAACATGCTTGACAATGGCGTAACACAATCTGGAATGACCATTGAGCGATTGGGCGGAAATATCCTCGATAACACCAGTATCCTGTTCCCCAGCAACCCAGGTGGAAATGGTGGCCTATGGATCGGGATCGACGATTTTAATGTAAAGGCATCTCTTGGGGAAAACCTGTCTCGAATGGCTGCAAGCACTAAGCGCCTGAACAAGACACTCTTGGATGTAGACAACGTAATAGCAACTATTGCTAAAGCCACAGCATCGCACGCTTTGACAACCGCACAAAGCTCTATTGCGGAGCTGAAGTCTATAAGCTCCGCTATCTCTAGCCATCACACCAAAACTGCAAAACTTATCGCAGATCTGATTGATGCCGAGACTGCAGTCCAAGCAGCGGCACTCCCCATTGCCAAGGTGGAGAAACTTCGGGCCGACTGGACGCTTATTACAAAACGCGTCAATGCGATGCCTAATCAAAGCAGTGCCAATACCGCTGTCATTGTAGATTTTTTAAAAAAGCACAACTATCGTCCAGCCTGTTACAAGCAACTCACAGCTCTAAATCCTTTTAAAAACACGAAGAAAGCAAACAAAATAGCACTCGCCGAAACCGCTAAGCTAATCGAGGCGGATCGCGCCAGTGCGCGAACCGCATTGGATACCGCCAGTCAAGCGCAAAAGCAGATACAAGACACCGTTACAGACGTTATCAATCACACTAACTCTCTGCAAATGAAGCTGTCTCGCAGCAGACGTGCTGTCACTGCGGCAGTAGAGAACGCCATCAACCACATTACTGATACCGATTTACGAACGGTCGCGAAAGAACAATCTTATTTGCTGGGCCCCAGTTTACTACAGTGTGACTTCACATCCACCGCCCCTCTTACCCGGCTTATCGTCATGGCTCATGGTTCACCTGCCAAAGCAACCGTACACGGTGGCGTCACAGCGCGAGTACAAATTGCTGATCGCGCCCCAAGAGTTACTGGCGGCCGGACATTAAAACGGTATTCTTACTGGGATGGACAAAAACTATATAACGAACTGAAAGCGCTCAAAGGTCCAACTGGAAAATTCCTGATAAACTTTGACGACATTGACATCGTCCAGCTAAAAATATGCCACTCCGCAGATGGCAATACACATTCTCTCGCTCGGGATTTCTCAGACGCAAGCAAAAAAGTAACGCAAGCATATGTCGGCGAGCTTACAGTCAACTACAACATCGATTCCATCGACTTCATTGCCAACCATATAGTGACAAAGTCAAATGCCGCCCTAGCACCAGGAAACCCCGGTTGGATAACCTATCCGGATGCAGTGAAACAAGCCACTCAATACATTCATGACAGTATGTATTTGAGATCACTAAAATTGAAAAGCAACCCTACTTTACATGATGTAACCTACAATAAACGTTATTTCTTTCCAACCAATACAAATCTCCCACAAAATCACACCGATCTTAAACTTTACGTCCGAGGCTGATAAAACCACAGTGGGAAATTAACAATAGATTGTGTAATCTGCACCGGCTTCTTCTCAGCGGTTCGACGCCACGATAAACCCGCTACTACCGGGATATCAACACACCGGTAGGAGCGGGTCTCACCCGCGAAGAGGCCCTCAAGCTCAATCAGGCTGCTGATTCTGGCTCAAATACTTGTCCACCGTAGCCTGCCCTTCCCCCGCATCCCCCGCCACCTGCCACAGCCGCCGTTCGATCCCCTGCGCCAGCAAGTGCCCCACCGCCGCCTCGATCGCCGACAGCACGCACAGCTGCGCCGGTTCGTTGGTGGTGTACCCCACCTCGGCCTCGAGCAGCTTCTTGAACTCGATGAACTTGAACACCCCGGCGCTGCGGCCGACCGAATAGATGGTCTTGCTGGTCATCACATTGGCCAGCACCTGCCCGGTGCGCACGTCCACCGCGCGCAGGTTCACGGTCACCTGGTCGACGCGGTACTCGCGGGAGATGTCTATGCCCAGGTAACGGGCACCCTCGCCGCCGCTGCGCACGTTGGTGTCGTAGGCGATGATGCCGCCCTCCAGCATCAGGTTGGCGGCCTGCAGCGGTGGCAGCTCGCCCATGATGTTTTCCGGTACATCAGGCTTTTTCTGCGAAGCACGGATGATCTTGCGCTCGGTCAGCAGGTTCTGCAGGCCTTCACGCTCCAGCACCACGAACCAGCCACTGGCACTCAGGGCGTCCATCAGCATGCTTGCCGCCCCCTGGGTGACACTGGTGGAGAACGAGCTGGCCGGGGTCGGCTTGTACTGCCCGGTCTGGTCACGGAAGCCGTACACCACTGCCATCAACCGGCCCTTGGGCCGGGGCATGTTGATCAGGTCGTAGTAGGTCGAAGCACGGGGGGTCAGGGTCGGGGTTTCCGAGTCCTGTTCGGCGGGCATCGGTTCGCGCAGGCCGCAACCGTGCAGGCCTAGTGCGGTGAGGATCAGCAGCGTGCTCAGCAGACGTTTCATGTTGTTCTCTCCCCGACAAACAGCCCTTCCCTCTCAGGGGTTGAGGCCGCTGACCTCAATGATCGAAATTTCTCCTGTGGCACGATCGGTGACCTTGATACTCAAGGCCCCGGAATCGTCGATGACGTCGATGAGAAACGCATCGGTCGCCATGCTGCCGGTGTTGCCGTTACTGATGTTGTCCAGCAACTGCGACAACATCCGCGACTCCAGCTGGTTGCTGAAGCGCTCCAGGGCCGTGGTGCCGGTAAAGGCCGAGGAACGGTCCTTGAGGTCGGGGTCGTCGTGGTCGTTCTGCGCCTGGGCGTTGTTCAGCAACCAGGTGCCATTGAGCGGGTTGCCGCCAAAGGCCGGGTTGACCGGGGTGTACACCAGCTCGGTGGCCTGGGCGGCACATGCGCTGGCAAACAGGCAGGCGGCGATGCAACGGGGTATGTGGTACTTCATAGCTCGTCCCTCTCCAGATCGGTGGTGTCCTGCAGCAGGCGTTGCAACTTGCGTTGGATGATTTGCTGCTTGACCAGGTCGGCTGCTGCAACGGCCTCGTCCTTGAGCTCGGTGGTGTTCGGCGGCAGGAAGCGGCGGTACACCACCTCACGCTCGAATTCCACGGTGACCAGGCTGCCCCAACGGGCATCCGGGCGTTCGCGCACCACCAGGTTGAAATCAAGCCGGCTGGTGGCGCGCAGGCGGTCGGCGAAGTAGTAGTAAAAGTCGTGGCCGATGTGCGAGATGGTGTTGTCGACGATGAAGCCTTGCATCTCGTCCTCGTCCCCGGCCCTGGCCGAGGTGGCCAGCACTGCCACCAGCAGCAGGCCCAGGCACAGCGCGGCCAGGCGGCTCATGGCTTGTCTCCCGGGCCGGCATGGGTCTGCACGCCACCGGCACTTTCGGTAAAGGCCTGCTCGGCGACGAACTGCCAGTCGCTGTAATGTTCCAGCCCATCGAAACCGCTCCATTCGGCGCTGAAGCCACTGCGCTTGAACGGGGTGGCGTCCGAGCGGCTGTGCACGCCGGTGATGCGGCCATCGATCGAGCGCAGCAGGCCCCAATCGTCACTGTTGGTGATGGGGTCGGGGTACAGCCGGCGAATATGCCGCCTGGCCTGCGGGAAGCGGTTGTCCTGCAGCAGGTCGGCCAGTTCCTGCGGATACTGGGCCAGCCCCGGCGAGGCGCGGTAGTAGCTGCGCAGGGCCTGGGCATACTGGCTGCCCACCCACAACAGCTGGCGTTCACGGTCACGCTGGGCGGCACTGGCCCAGAGCGTGCCGGTGGCGGCCAGGGCCACGCTGCTGACCGCAATCAGCAGCAACACGCCCAGGTAGGTAAAGCCGGCGTCGGCCTTACCATTCCGCGAACAGGCTGCCATCGCGCGCCCTCCCTGTGGCACCGCTCTTGATATCGGCCACGCCGCCGGCCACGCCTTCGGGCGGTGGCACCAGCTGCCAGGCATCGCTGCGCTCGGTGATCGGGTCTATCGGGGTGTTGCGCAGGTAACGCTGTTCCACCAACTGCTCCAGCGAGTCCGGGTAGTGGCCGGTGTCGCCGTAGTAGTGGTCCAGCGCCTCGCGCAGCACCGCCAGGCTCTGGCGCAGGGTGGCTTCGCGGGAGCTTTCCAGGCTGTTGAAGTAGCGCGGCATGGCGATGGTCATCAACGTGGCGATGATCGCCAGCACCACCAGCAGTTCGATCAGGGTGAAGCCTTTGCTGCGTTTCATGGCTGTCACCATTGCCCGTAGGGGATGTTGTTCAGGCCTTTGCCGCGGGCCTTGGAATACACGTCGAACACGTCTTCGCCTTCGCGCGGGTTGTCGGGGCTGCTGTCGTAGGCGCGCAGCCCCCACCCGCCTTCGTCCTCACCCTTGGCCGCCAGCAGCGGGTCGTGCGGGATGCGCCGCAGGAAGTAGAACTTGGCGCCCTTGGCACTGCGCACATCGCGCACGCCGTCGACCAGCACTTGCAGGTTCGGCGGGTAGCCACTGGCGTCCAGGCGCTTCTCGATGTAGCCGGCATCGAACGCGCGCTTGTAGGCGTCGATGGCGTCGCGAATCTGGTACAGCGCCTCGCGCAGCTGCTGTTCCTTGCCGCGGCGCACCACGGTTTCGGTCAGCGGCGCGGCCATGCTGGCAAGCAGCCCGAGCAGTGCCAGGGTCAGCACCACCTCGATCAGGCTGAAGCCCTGCATGCGGCGCTGCGCGATCATGGCCGCGGGCTCCCTTTGGCCGGGGCGATCGCCATCTGGCTTTCCACCACCGGGGCATCGGTGGCCGGGGCATTGCCAGGCACATCCGCCGGCGGCAACGGCGCCATCTGCCGCACCTGCATGGCCGACTCGGTGCCGGTGGCGAACTCCATGTCCGACGGGCTCTGGTACGGCAGGTTGCGCACGATGCGCGGGGTGATCGCCAGCACCAGCTCCGACTTGCTCATGTCGTCCTTGTTGCTGCCGAACAGCCGGCCCAGGCCAGGGATGTCGCCAAGGCCCGGGATCTTGTTGCCGCTGGCGTTGTGGTCGTTGCGCACCAGGCCGGCCAGCACCTGGGTTTCGCCATCGTGCAGGCGCAGGGTGGTCTGGGCGTTACGGGTGTCTACCTGGACCGGGATGGTGCCTTGGCGCGTGGCTTCCAGCGGGGTGGCGTTGCTCACCTCCAGGGCTACCTTGATCGCCACTTCGTTGTTCAGGTGCACGGTGGGCTGCACCTCGAGCTTCAGGCCCACGTCCAGGTAGGTGACGCTTTCGGTGATCACCGGGCCCTGGGTGGACGGCACCGAGGTGGCGCTGATGATCGGTACCCGCTGGCCGATGTGGATGCGCGCCTGTTCACGGTTGCTGACGCGGATCACCGGGCTGGCCAGGGTGTTGATGTCCTTGTCCTGGGCGTTGATCTTGGCCTGCGGCGCCGGCGCGATGCTGATGCGGCTGGAGTCGATGCCCTTGAGCTGGTCGAGCACGCTCACCGGCTGGCCGTCGGAGCTCAGCACGCCGAAGGTGTTGGGCCATTGCAGGCCGAGGTCGAGGATGCGCGAAGTGGCCACTTCCATCACTTCCACTTCCAGCACCACCTCGGGGTTGGACTGGTCCTGCGACTGCAGCAGCTTCTCGGCCATGCGCACGGCATCGGGGGTGTCGCGCATGGTCAGGGTGTTGAGGCGTTCGTCGACGAACACGTCGCGGGTCTTGAGCATGGTCTTGACCATGTTCAGCGCAGTGTTGGAGTCGATGCTGGTCAGGTAGAAGGTGCGCATGACCAGTTCCTGGTAGTCCTTGGTCTTCTGCGGCGAGTCGGGGTAGATCATCAGGGTGTTTTCGTTGACGATCTTCTGCCGCAGCTGGTTCTGTTCCAGCAGCAGCGCCACGGCGTCCTCGATGCGCAACTCGCGCACGAAGATGGTGGCCTTCATGTCCGGGCGCATGTCCTTGTCGAAGATGAAGTTGATGCCGGCGACCTGGGACAGCACCTCGAAGATGGTCTTCAGGTTGGCATCGCGAAACTCCAGGGTCACCGGCCGCTCCAGCTTGCTGCGCAGCTGCGGGAACGGTTGCGCGGTGCGCGCCTGCACGTTCTCGATGTCGCTGCGCAGGGCAATGCCCTTCTGGTTCTGCGGGTCCAGGCGCAGCACTTCGCGCATGTAGCGCTCGGCACCGAACAGGTCGCCCTGGCGCAGCGCCGCCTGGCCCAGCGCCACGCGCTCGTCGAGGGTGCGGATCAGCTCCAGCTGGCGGATGCCTTCCTGGGCGCGGCGGTTGTTCGGCTCCAGGGTCAGCACCCGGCCATAGCCCATGCGGGCGCTGGCGAAGTCGTGGCGGATGCGGTCGGCGTCGGCCTGGGTCAGCAGCGCTTCGACCGCGGCCTGGCGGCTGTGGGCCAGGGCGATGTTCAGCTCGGTGTCACGCGGGTCCTCGCGCAGGGCTTCTTCCAGGCGGGCGATACCGGCTTCGTACTGGCCCTCCTTCATCAGCTGGTCGCTGTCCTTGCGTACCGCGCTGGAGCCGCAGCCGGCAATGGCCACGCACAGCGCCACTAGCAGGAACGGAGCCGGTTTGCACAGCTTTGACGACTTCATGGTGCGCTCCCTACAGACAAAGTCTGCGACTGATGCAAAGGCAGGTAGACCAGGTGCAGCTCGCTGGCCGATACCCGTTCGAGGCGGTAGGTGTCTTCGATCACGTCGCCCTGGCGCACGACGTAGAGTTTTTCGCCGCTCTGCAGGAAGATCTGCAGGTCGTCGCGGTCGCCAATGCGGCCAATGAACTGGAATGGCAGGGCCGGGGCAGTCGGGGCTGCGGCTACGGCGGGTGCGGTGACCACGGGTTGTTCGGTGACGGTGGCCAGGGCCTGGGGTTTGGTCCATTGCTGGGTCGGGAAGAGATCTCTTGAGGCTTGTTCCGGCCCTTTCGCGGGTAAACCCGCTCCCACAGGGACCGTGGATACCGCCGATTTTGTGGTAGTGGGTTTGCCCGCGAAGGGGGCAACACTGTCTTCCTCGCCGAACCAATGACCCGGGGCCCAGGCCAGCGCCGCGCTCACGCCGAGGAAGCCAACCCAGATGACAGCACGTTGTGTGTTCATCACGACCTCGACAGGTAAAGGGTCATGCGCAGGCGGGCGTTGAGCTCGCTGTCGCCAATGCGTTTGCGTTGCAGCTCCAGGTCTTCCAGCACCAGGGTCGGCAACTGCTTGAGCAGGCCCCTGAGGAAGCCGCGAATCTGCGGATAGCTGCCGCGCACCGGCAGCACGATCTGGTAACGCGCCAGTTGCGTCCTGGGGTCGATGCCCAGGGCATATTCGCCACGCGCCAGGCTGATATGCTCGGCGCTGGCCAAGTGGTACAGGCGCTCGATCAGCTCGCTGGCCCGGGGCTGCCCCGGCAGTTGCTGGCGCAGGCTGTCGAGGGCCTGCTGCTCGGGCTTGATGGCGATCTTCAGTTCGCCACGCCTGACCCGCTCGACCTGCACGCTGGCGTCCGCTTCAGCGGCGCGCAGCTCGCGCAGGTTCTGCCATTGCGGCACCACCCCACCGCACAGCACGCCAAAGGCCAGCAGGCCCACCGCAACCGCAGCCAGGCCGACCGGGCCGACGCGACGCAGGCGTTCCTGGAGGATCAGGCTGTTCAGCGATTCACGGGCGCGCATGGCCGGTCTCCCAGGTAGCGGTGAGGGTGAAGCGCACCGGGTGCTCGGGCTGCGCGGCCAGCACCTCGTGGTTGAGCAGCGACACATCGCTGAGCTCGGCACTGGCTTCCAGGCGCTGGTGGTACTGCAGCATCGCTTCCAGGTTGCGCGCCTCGGCGGTGATGCGCAGCTGGCCTTTGCGCGCGTCGGGGGCCAGGCTGAGCAGCGCCACGTCGTCCTGGGGTTGCGCTTCAAGCATGGCGAACAGCTGCTGCCAGGGCCGTTGCAGCTGCTGCGACACGCTTTGCATCTGCGCCAGGCGCTCGGCCTGTTCGCGGTTGGCGGCGCTGCCCAGCGGTGCGACAGTGGCCGGGCGACGGCCCAGTTGCTGCTCCAGGCTGTGCACGCTGGCCTCCACTTCGACCTGCTCGGCCTGCAAGCTTTGTTGCAGCAGCACCAGGCCGGCGACCATGGCACTCGCCACGGCCAGCAGCGACCAGGCCAACGGGCTGTTGCGCCGGGGCTGGAATTCCAGGTCGAGGCGGCGCATGTCAGGCCACCGCCCGCCACATGGCGCACAGCGGGTCGGCGTCGCTGGCCGGCTGGCACAGATGCACCGCCGCCAGTTGCGGCACTTCGCCCCGGCCCGGGGCATGCAGGTAGACCCGTGGCAGGTGCTCGCCGTACAGCTCGCAGGTGCGCTCGATCAATGCTTGCAGGGCCTGGTCGCTGTCGGCGCAGCCTTGCGCCAGCACTTGCTGCCAGGCCCCGCCAGCAGCCAGCAGCAGCACGCTGCGGCGCGGTTCGGCCAGGACGAACAGGAAGTCGCCCTGCCCCAGCTGCGCCGAGCAGCGGTTGTAGGCGGCCATCAGGTACGGCTGCACCGAGCGCAGGCTCAGGTGGCTTTCCCGGCCCAGCGCCTGCAGCCGCTGCAGCAGGGCTTCGGGCAGCGCCGTGGCGATGCGCGCGGCGCCGGCCGGCTCGGGCGACAGCACGATGCGCCAGTCGTCCAGCGGCTGCCCGTAGAGGTTTTCGAAACAGGCCCGGGCGTAGGCGTCCAGTTCGCGCGGGTGGCTGATGGCATCACTCCAGGGCACCAGGCAGAAGCGGCTGTAGCGGGCCGACAGCAGCACCCGCAACTGGGCACCGCGCACGGCATGCTCGGCCAGCAGCGTGGCCAGGGCATCGACGGCGGCCTCCCAGGCCGGTTGGGTGGCATCGCAGGTGAAGTCGCGGCTGCCCAGCCATTGGTGGTGATTGGCGTGCCAGCTACCCAGGCCTGCACCTTCGGCGCCGAGTACGGCACTGTATCTGTAAGCGCCACGATCAGATGAATGTGACACGGTTGATCTCCTCGAGAGTGGTACGGCCATCCCGGACCAGGTCCAGGGCCGAGGCCCGCAGCAGGCGCAGGCCGCGCTGGCAGGCGAGGTTCTTGATTTGCGACAGGGGGCGGCGCTCGACGATCATCTGCCGCAGGTCGTCGTCCAGGTGCAGCAGTTCGGCGATGGCGCTGCGGCCGCGGTAGCCACTGCCGCGACACTGGCCGCAGCCCTGGGCGCGGACGAACTTCCAGCCGGCCACGCCCTCGCGGGTCAGGCCCGCACCGTACAGGGTGTCGTCGTCGACTTCGCACGGCGTGGCGCAGTGCGGGCAGGCCAGGCGGATCAGGCGCTGGGCCAGCACCGCATTGAGCGCAGAGACGAAGCTGTAGGGGTCGACCTGCATCTGGCTGAAGCGGCCGATCACATCGAACACGTTGTTGGCGTGGATGGTGGTGAACACCAGGTGGCCGGTGAGCGCCGACTGCACGGCGATTTGCGCGGTGTCCGGGTCGCGGATTTCACCGACCAGGATCTTGTCCGGGTCGTGGCGCAGGATCGAGCGCAGGCCGCGGGCGAACGTCAGGCCCTTCTTCTCGTTGACCGGGATCTGCAGCACGCCGGGCAGCTGGTATTCGACCGGGTCCTCGATGGTGATGATCTTGTCCACGCCGTGGTTGATCTCGCTGATCATGGCGTACAGGGTGGTGGTCTTGCCGCTGCCGGTGGGGCCGGTGACCAGGATCATGCCGTAGGGTTCGGCGGCCAGCCGGCGCAGGGCGCGCAGGGTTTCCTCGGCAAAGCCCAGGGCCTGCAGCTGCACGCCGCTGACCCGGTCGGACAGGTCCTGCTTGTCGAGCACCCGCAGCACGGCGTCTTCACCGAAGATGCTGGGCATGATCGATACCCGGAAGTCGATTTGCCGGTCGCCCACGGCAACCTTGAAACGGCCGTCCTGGGGCACGCGTTTTTCGCCGATGTCCAGCTCGGCCATCACCTTGATGCGCGAGATCACCTGGTCGGCGAAGGCGCTGCCGCTGGCCTTGCCGGCGCCGTTGAGCACACCGTCGATGCGGTACTTGATGGTCAGGCCCTGGCCGGTCATGCCCAGGTGGATGTCGCTGGCGTGCAGCTTGAGGGCGTCGTACAGGGTGGAGTTGACCAGCTTGACCACGCGGCTCTGGTCTTCGCTGATGCTAGCCAGCGACAGGCGCTGCAGCGGGTCGCTTTCGCTGCTGGTTTCGGCGTCGTGGTCAAGGGCGTCCACGGCATGGAAGCTTTCTTCGTGGCGGGCCAGGAAGGTGGCCAGGTCGGCGGCGTGGGCCAGGTACAGCGGTGCGCCTTGCAGCACATCGTCGATCCAGGCCAGGCGGGCGTGGTCGAAGGGGTCGGCGAACACGCCCAGCAGTTGGCCGCCCTGCTCGATCAGCACGAATTCACGCTTCAGGCACATCGCCAGGCTGACCTTGTCGAAGCGTGGGGTGCTGGCCAGCAGGGTGTGGCTGCCCAGCACCGGGTAATGCAGGGTCAGGCCCAGGCGCTGGGTGAAAGTGTCGGGGGTGTCGCCGGCCAGCTGTTCCAGGCGGGTGAGCAGGCGTTCGTCGCTGGTTTGCAGGCGGGCCTGGGCCAAGAGGTCGCGGGGGTAGGCTGAGAATGGTGTTGGATTCTTCGCGGGCATGCCCGCTCCCACAGGTACAGCGCAATCCTGAAGGCAACGCGAATCCTGTGGGAGCTGGCTTGCCGGCGATAAGGCCGTAACGGTTGCATCGAATGCTTCTGGCATGGCCTGCGACTCCGCTCAGGGGCGCGTCGCAGGCTGGCTCGGCCAGGGGTGCGGGCGCCGCTATTCCCCTGTGAGCAGTTGATCGTCGTCGGGCCCTGGGGGCTTGGCGCCGTTGCGGCGGCGGTCGGCCAATACCCAGCTTCCATCGTACAACTGCAGGGGGAACGATTCGTTCCTGTTCTGGCGTCGTTCGACGAACCCTTCAGCCGGGTTGTCCGTGGCCCTGCGCCGGCGCTCGATGCCCATCAGGTCGAAGACTGCACGGGCCAGTTCCACCAACGGGAACGGCTTGAACAGGACATGGCTCACACCCAGTTCGGCGGCCCGCTCACGCACTTCGACGGTGGGGTGGGCGGTAATCAGCACGAAGTGGCACTGCCTGTTCCTGCGTACGGTCTCCAGAACCTGAAAACCCTCCATGTCGGGCAAGCGGTAATCCAGCACGATCACTTGCGGTGCCAGGCTTGCAGCCTGCTCGATACCACTGGCACCGTCGTGGGCAACATGAACTTCCAGGCCTTGCGCCTGCAGGTACGCTTGCAGGTTCTGCGCAAGAGTCTGTTCGTCATCGACTACCAATACTCTGTTCACCAAGGTCGACTCCCAAGAACTGCCCGGTAACCCGGTCTGCGAAGTGCGCCCCTGTACAGGCTTGAGCAGGCTTCGTGCCAGGCGTGAATAGTCATGCTGAATAACCGTAACTCATTGATTTTGCAGGAGCACCGATCACTCCCCGCAACGCGGCGGGCAGGCGCACCGGCCCCGTTCCCCACATGCGGGGAAACTGATGGCACACTGCCACTTCGTTATTCCCCAGCATTGGGGAAACGCCATCAGGGGCCTCAGTCGGCAATCTCCACGGTAGCGGACGCACGCAAACGTTGGCGCACGGACTGGCGCGCCTGCGCCTCCCGCTGCCCGATGAGCGTGGCCCGGGCCAGAACCAGGCCCTGTTCGCGTATGACCGAAGGCTCGTCACTTTGTTGCTGCACTCCTTGCAGGTTTTGCGAATTGGCATCATAAAATGCCTCCACTTCGGCCTCGCTGGGCGCGGCGACCGCGCTGAGCTGGGCATACACCTGCTGCGCGGCCAGCTCGCGCCGGGTGTACTCATTGTACTGTGCCCTATCGAAACCCGCTTCCGCCAGCCGCCGCTCAAAAATTGCCGGGCTGCCAAGCGCGGCCTCGATCTCGCCCACATGCGCCGACACCTGCTCGTCGCTGATGGCTATGCCGAGGCGCTGGGCCTCCTGCCACAACAGCTCCTTGTCGATCAGTTCATCCAGGGCCTGATCGCGCAGGCGCTGGTACAGGTTCGGGTTGCGGATGCTGGCCACCGCGCGGCCCTGGGCGTCCAGATATTCGCTGAAATAGCGCTCCAGGCGCATCGTCTCGATCTCCACACCGTTGACCCGCGCCGCCGGCATATCGGCCCAGCTTGCCTTGGCCAGCACCTGCAACAGGCACAACAACAGAACACGCATGACAACCTCCGCTCAAGGGCTGTCCGGCAGTGGCCGGTACGGGGTGACCGCGGTAAAGCGCGGCCCGGGCAGGGCCACCGCCACCACATGGGCACCGGCCATGCCCTGGCGGCGACCGGGGCCGAAGCCCAGGGCCGGGGTCAGGCCGGTGGACACATCATGCAGGCCTTCCAGCGCGGCAATCAGCTGCTCGCGGCTGGTGTCACGGCCAGTCTGCTTCAACGCTTCGCTCAACAGGCGCAGGGCGCACAGGGTGTTGACCTGCAGCGACGCCTGGCGGGGGTCGAGGCCCTGGCGCTGCTGCAGGCCGGCCAGGGTCGCCAGGCCCTGTTCGGTCCAGTCCTCGGGCACGTAGGGATAAGCCAGGAACACCCGTTGCGACCAGAACTCGGGCAAGCGCGCCACGGCGCCGGTCACTTGGCTGGAGGCGCCAAACAGGTATGGCTGGCGGCCGGCTGACTGCAGCGCCGAAGCCAGTTCGGCAAAGGCCTGGGCACGGCCGAGGAAGACAATGCCCTGCCCGTCCACGGCCTGGCCGGCAAAGGCCTGGGCCGCAGGTGTTGCCCAGCCCTGCTGCTGCAGGCGTTCGCGCACCTGCTCGGCCAACGCCGCGTGTTCATTGCCGGCATACACCACACGCAGGTCGCCCGCTGCCAGGCCCAGCGCCGCGCGGGCGTGGCCGGCCAGGCTAAGCAATTGCGCGGGCAAGCCGGGCAACGGGTCGAAAATCTGTGGGCTGCCGCCGCTGCGTGGGGTGCTGCCGATCAGCGGTACATTGTGTGGCGCCAGCAAGGTTGCCAGGCGCTGGTCGAGCATGGGTACCAATGGCGCGATCAGGGCGAACACCCGCTCCTGCTCCAGCAACTGCTGCAGCGCCTGTTCGGCGCTGGCCGGGTCGGCGCCCGGGTCGAGCACCACCAGTTCCAGGCGTCGCCCGTGGATGCCACCCTGCTGGTTGAGTTGCGTCAGGCCGTCTTCCAGCACCGCACGCACCACCTGCCCGGCCTCGGCCAGCGGGCCGGATGCCGGCAGCAAGGTGCCCAGGCGCAGCACGCCCTCCTCCACGCCGGGGTCGCGCTCCTGGGCCAGGCGCTTGAGGTAGGCCGTGAGGTTGCGCTGGTCGGCCAGGGTCAGCTCGAAGCGTGGCATGGCCGGGTCCAGGCGATTGCCGGCCGGGTCGACGCCATGCTGGATGGCCCGGGCCAGGCTGCTGTCGGTGTAGGCCGGATAGCGGCGGCCGTTGACCTCGCGTTCGCCCTGGCCTTGCGCCAGGCGCTGCCAGTCGAGGCTGGGCGGGCGTACTCCCCCTTCGGCGCGGCCGCGGCCATCGTTGCCGTGGCAGCTGGCACAGGGCAGCACGCTGGCGGGGACCGTCATGTTGCTGGCACCGACCCGGGCTTGCAACTGTGCGTCGCTGCTGGAGACGCCCTGGCGGTAGAGGTGTTTGCCGGCTTGTTCATGTTCGGTCAGGTCCAGGTCCAGGGCGAGTGCACCGCTGCATATGGCAATACCTAATGCGAATGCCAGATAGCGCAGCACTGCCTCAATACAGACGCGAATCCCTGTAGGAGCGGCCTTGTGTCGCGATCGGGCGCGCAGCGGCCGCAGGACCGGCGCATGTGTTTCATCAGGTACTCCGGGTATGCCGGTTTTACGGCCGCTGCGCGCCCGATCGCGACACAAGGCCGCTCCTACAGGGATTCGCGCCGGGATTCGCGCCAAATTTGGCGTCGGCATTGGCGAAGTACTGCGCATGATGCTCACCGCCCTGCCAAAGGCAGTGCCAGCAACTGCATGCGCTGGGCAATCGCCGCAGGCGGTGCATCCGGGCGGATCTTGCTCCAGCGCTTGCCGGCCACGTCGCCGGCAATCAGCTGTGTCGAATGCTGCTCGGGGCTGGGCAGGAACTGGCCGATGCGGCCGAGCACCAGGTCGACATTGGCCTTGTCACCCGTCAGGAACACCCAGTTGGGCCCATCCACGCCCTGCTTCTCGGCAAACGCCTTGAGCACCTCGGGGGTGTCGTTGAGCGGGTCGCTGCTGATCGACACGAAGGTCACCTGGCTGGCCAGCTGCGGCCCCATGGTCTCGCGCACTTCACGCAATTTGCGGGTAATCAGCGGGCAGGCGTCGGTGCAGTGGGTGAAGATCACGTTGAGCATCACCACCTTGTCCTTGAGCACATCACTGTAGAAGCGCAGCTCGCGGCCGTTCTGGTCCTTGAGCACAGTGTCGGTGAACCAGGTCTGAGCATCGCGGGTGCCGCCGCCACTGGTCATCGCCTGCGGGGCCGGCTGCGGTTCTGGTGCCTGCGGGGCATGGCCTTCATGGGCGAACGCCACCGAGGCGAGGATCCACAGGCAGCCACCCAGCACCAGCCAGTCAAAACCGCGCATGGCAACGCGGCGGTTGCTTACCTGGCTCATGGTTGCACCTCGTGATGGTCGGCAATGGCCGTGCTCTTGGCATGCACCCGGCGGGCGCCGAGGCGGTTGATTTCGTCGATCAGCACTGCCGGGTCGGTGAACCCGTAGTAGCGCGTCCAGTGCCCGGTGCGCCCGTCACCCACCAAGATCAGCGGCGGGTGCTGGCTGAGGTCGGCGCTGAAGCTGCCCAGGCCCTTGAGGGTTTCGCTGATGGCGTACGGCGTGCCGGTCAGCCAGCTCCAGCCCGGCCCCTTCTGGAAGGCCTTGGCGTAGTCCTGCAGGCGCTTGGCGTCGTCACGTTGCGGGTCGACGCTGATCGACACCAGATGAATGTCTTGCCCTACCCGGCCACCCAGTTGCTGCTGGACCTTGCCCATGATCGACGACACCACCGGGCACACCGTGGTGCAGCTGGTGTAGATGAAGCCCATGACCACCAGGTGGTCGCCCACCAAGTCTTTTTCCAGGCGTACCGGCATGCCGTCCTGGTTCAGCAGCGAGACATCGGCAAAGCGCACGCTGGCCTTTTCCTGGCGCACCGCCGGCGGCTGTTCGGCGTGGCCGTTGTGGTCGTGGCCACCATGGGCCTGGGCCAGGTTGCCGGCAAAAGCCAGGCTCAGGGCCAACAGTTTGCAAGCATGCTTGGCGTTCATCGCAGGTTCCTCACGTCATTCTCGGAAACGGTGGACGTTGCGGCCGGCAGGACGCGCAGGCTGGTGTAGTTTTCCTCGGCGAACCTGCGCCCCAGCGACGGCGACTGCACGTGCAGGTACCAGGCGCCGGCTTCGGGCAGGGTCAGGGCTGCCTGATAGATGCCCTCGCCCACCTCCTCCAGTTGCAGGTTTTGCGGCATGGACGAAGGCGCCAGGAAGTAGCGCAGGCTCAGGTCGCTCAGGCCCAGGCGCGGCTGGCCGTCGTCGCCGACGATGCGCACCCGCGCGGTAACGGCGCTGTGCTGCGACAACGGCCGGTCCAGGCCGATGAACTCGGCGTGGGCGCCCTTGCGCTTGCCGGCATTCGGCGCCGCAGTCACGTCGGTGCTGAAGCAGTGGATGATCTGCGGCTGGTTGAGCAGGAAGGCCACGTCGAACTTGCCGGCGGCGGGCATCTTCACCGTCGAGCCGTACACGCCCGGGGCCAGTTCGCGCAGGCTGCGGTCGACGACGATGGCGGCGCGGGCCTGGTGGCCACGGTTGTTGTAGCCGGACATCGGTGCGTTCATGCCTTCGGCGTAGAAGTAGGTGGTGTTGTCCACCGGGTTGACCACGAACACCGAATTGTCGTCACGCGACACCGACAGCCCCTGGGCTAGCGGCAGGTCACCGGCCTGGCGTGGCGCCGCCGGGCCGGCCTCGAAGCCCTGGATGATCGGCGAACGCCCTTCGCCCAGGCTGGCCAGGTTGATCATGCTCACCTTCGGCGAAGCCAGGCCGCGCACGTAGGCATAGCCCTTGGTGAAGGTCAGCTGGTACGGTTCGGCAGCCACCGGGATCTGGTGGATCAGCTTGTCGGTACTGGCGTCGATCACCAGGGCCTGGTTCTCCAGGGTGTTGAGCACGATGCCGTAGCGGCCATCGCTGCTGAAGCGCATCGGCCCCAGGCCCTGGGCAGCCTGGACCGTGTGGCGCAGCTGGTGGTTGCGGGCATCGAACACGCGCACGTTGCCCTCCTCGCCATCGACCACGTACACCGCCTGGGACAACGCCGAATAACTGACCGACAGCGGGTGCGGGCCAACCTTGATGGTCTTGGCCAGGCGCATTTCCGGGATGTCGATGACACTCAGGGTGCCGCTGTCGCGGTTGCTGACATAGGCGTAGCGCGAGTCGGCACTGAAGGCGATTTCGTGGTGGCCGCCGCCGGTGTTGAAGGTTTTCAGAGTGTTGCGCCCCGGTACATCGATCACCGTTACCCCGCCCTTGGCCGGGTCGCTGCTGTTGTTGCCTACCCACAGCCGGTGCTGGTCCGGCTGCAGGGCCACGCGCAGGGGCTGGTCGCCAGCGTTCAGGTCGGCCACGCGGGTGAAGGTTTCGGTGTCGATCACCGAGACCTTGCCGCGCTCCGGGATGGACACGAACACCAGCTTGTCGTCACCGGTGGCCACCCAGTCCATGGGCCGCCCAGGCAGGTCGATGCGGGCCATGGTGCTGGTCACGCCGCCCACCGAAACGGTCGGGTCGATCACCGTCAGGCTGGCGTCCTTGTTCATCATCAACAGGAAGTAGCTGTTCAGGTCGAGCAACGGCCGGGCGCCGATACTGCTTTTGAGGAACAGCGCGACACGGGCCTTGCAGCTCTGGTCGCGGTCGCCCTCCGGGGCCGACTGCGTCGGGTCGATCCACGCCCCCGGGGCCATGCCCGACAGCGGTTGGCCACTGGCCTGGTCGCTGACCTTGAAACGGATGTTGGCGAAGCTGCCCTCCTGCAGCTCGCCCCCCGCCAGCGGCCGGGCCTCGAACTCCACGGTCACGCCGTCGCGGCTGAGCCGGTGCGGGGCCTGCGGGTCGTCAGAGCCCTGCAAATACTCGCGCGGATCGCACCAGAGGCTTTCATAGGCCACGCCCAGGCCGATCAGCACAGCCCCCAGTGCTACCCCCATGTATGCAAGGCGGGTTTTCTTGTTCATGTTCGCGCCCCCATTTACCGTCACTGCGCCGGTGCCGTTGCCGGCGGCGCTTCATTGGTCACCCGCAAGATCCCCCACAGCCCCGAGAGGTTGCCGTAGGCGGCGTAGTCGCGGAACAGGTAGTCACCCGCCACCGCGTTGGCGCCGCCGGCACTGGGCAGCATGAAGCTGAAGTGCGCAGCCGGCAGCACGCTTTCCTGGGCACCGATGTACATGGCCATCGGGTTGTAGCCGAAGCGCACCGAGCCGATGCCAGGCAGGCTCAGCGGGTAGCCGTCCACGTCGTTCTTCTCGGCCTGGTAGTTGTGCAGCGGCCACAAGTGGCCATCCAGCTGGTAGACCATGCCGCGGCTGCCACCACTGGGCATCACGATATGGTTGCGCACTGGCTGGCCGGGCTTGGCGTACAGCACCGGGGTTTGCGGGTCGCCGCCGACCAGGGCGTTGGCGTAGGCCATGTGGGCGTTGGGCACATCGCCAAAGCCCAGGCCACCGGCGCGGCCGAAGGGTGAGTCGGGGGCCATGCCGAAGCGCAGCCACAGGGGTTCGGTCTTGTAGTTGACCGCCATGTTGCCGTTGTCCTGCGGGTCGCCGGCGGCGCCGTTGCCTTCGGTATTGATGCCCTCCACCGGGCGGCCGTCGGCCCAGCGCATGTTCAGCGCACGCTGCCAGACCGTGACGAAGTCGCGGTAATCCGGCTGGCCGGTGACCTTGACCGTGGCCTGGGCCCGTGTTGCGCCGTCCTCGGTCCAGGTGGCGGTCTGCGGCAGGATGCTCATGGCACCCACCAGGCCTTTCTGCGGCTGCTTGATGAAGTCCGACGGGGTCAGGTTGAGGCCGCCGAACTCGATGGCCGTGGTGTTGATGTTGTCCACCGTGCGGCCCAGTTGCGACACCGGCTTGCCTTCACGCTCCAGGTGGCCGGCATAGTACTGGTAGGTACGGGTCGGCCAGGCGCCACTGGTGCCGGCACGCGGGGCCACGGTCTGCACCGGGTTGAGGCCGACGTTGGCGCCGTCGGACTTGGTGATGTCGTAGGCCAGCAGCTGGGCATGCAGGCCCACGTGGCTGGACGGCCGCATCAAGTTGTTGGCAAAGGCGGTGGCACCCTCGCTGTCGAAGCGGTCACGCTTGACCACGTTGTGCATCACCGCAGTGCTGGGCAGGTCCGGCATCACCAGTGGCAGGCGGTTTTCCAGGGTGATGCTGATGCACTCGCCGGCGTTGGCGCGCAGCACCAGCGGCTCCACGGGCACACCCGCCTTCAGCTTGCCGGTGGTGGCGTCCAAGTCGGCCTTGCGCACGTACAGGATCGCGGTCGGGTCGTGCAGCGGCGCGCTGTGGCCACCGATGGTGAAGGGTTCCCCATCTTCGGGGTCTACCCCACTGACCAGCGGTATGGCGGTCTTGCGGCTGTTGAACACCAGGGTGCCGCCGTTGGCCTTGAGCGGTCCGCCGACATGCTGGCCGACACCGGCCGGGTCGTTGATGCTGACGCCGTTGCGGTTCTCGAGGATGTCGTTGGCCAGTGCCGCGACGATTTCGTAGCTGCGCTTGACCGTGGGGCGGCTGCCGATGCCGTTGGGGTTGGCCGTGGTTTTCGGGCAGATGCCATCGAAGTTCACGGTGTTGCGCATGGCCACCGGCTGCGGGTTGTTGGGCAGCGGGAACAGGTCGGCACGCTGCGCGGTGTAGTTGCGCATGATGCCCCAGATGCCGTTCCAGTAGCCCTCCAGTGCCGCATCCAGCGAATACAGGTAGTCACCGTTGGTGGCTGCCGAACTGGAGATCATCGACACCGGTGCCATGAAGCCCAGTTGTTCGGAAATACCGATCATCTGTGATGCCTTCCAGCCCGAGTTGGAGCTGTTGCCGTAGCCGGTGCCGTTCTGCAGCCACTTCACGCCATGCAAGGTGATGTTGTGCTCCTCTTCATGGCCACCGGCGTGCATGCGCAGGCGTACGTTGTCACCGGAGTAGGTGCGCAGCATCGGGGTGAACGGGTCGCCCGGTTCGCTGCCGGCCACGTTGATGTGCGGTGGGAACAGCGTGGTGCCGCCGGTGGGGCCGACCGCCGAGGTGATCGCCGAGGGCGCCAGGTTCAGTGCCGGGATGGCGCGGTCGGTACGGGTTTGCAAGGCGTAGCTCAGGTCGCCGGCCAGGCCGTCGGCCTGCATGCCACGCTTGCCGTCCGGGCCGACCTTGTTCGGGTCGTACACACGCAGGGCCAGGGGCTCGTTGCGGTAGTTGACGACGAACATGCCAGGGTCATCCACCGAGATCGCCTGCGGGCAGGGCCGGCTTGGGCAACCGGGGTTGATACCGCCGCGTTCCTCGACGATGGCCTCCAGCAGGTTCGACGCCTTGCCGCGCACCGGCGGGTTGATGGCGTAGCGGAAGCTGTCGGCGGTGGCCGGGTACGACTGGGCATTGGGGATGCCGTCCGGCCCGGCGCCGACGTACACACCGGCCTCATAGGCGTGCTGGAAGTCACTGTATTCCAGGAAGAACTCGCGGTAGCTGTCGTTCTTGCCGTCGCCATCGTGGTCACCGGTCTGGATCACCGCCTGCCACGAGGTCGGGCCACCGTCCTGGCGCGTGGCCGGGTTGTACAGCTTCTCGCCGGTTTCGGCGTGGTACCAGGTGGAGTTGGCCGGTTCGGCCAGCACGGTGGCATACAGCCCAAGCTGTTGGTGGGTCGATGGGCCGAGGTGGTCGTGGGTGAAGATGGTGCCCAGGCCACGGTCGACGTTGTACACGTTCACCAGCGGGTCGGCGAACCAGCGCTGCATGGCCGTGCGTGCGCCCAGCCAGTCGGCCCGGCCGAAGCGGCCGAAGTATGGGTGCTGCCGGGCTTGCGGGCAGGCGGCGGTGCCGTCGCGGCTATCGCCCTGGGTGCAGCCGTTGTAGGCACGAATGGCCTGCACCCGCTCGACCACGCTGCCGGGCGAGAGAATGCCGTCTTCGTAGTTCCAGCCGTTGGCCGAGCCGTCGGCGGCGGTCAGGTCCCACTTGGGCAGGTGGATGTGCTGGCCGATCACGTCGGTCGGGGTGCGCACCTGGTAGTCGTCCATCTCGTAGATGTTCGGGATCAGGTTGGTGTGCTGGTACATGGTGCAGTCGAAGGTGTTCATGCGCATCACCAGTGGCTCTGGCGGGCGCTGCTTGGTGATCACCGGCCAGGCGTCCTCCCACAGGGCGATGATGCGGGCCTGCGGGAAGTGGTAGCCGACCTTGTTGTACACCGCGTCGAACTGGATGTTGGCGCCCTTGTAGATGCGTGGGTGGTCGGCGGTGAAGGCCGAGCCGCCACGGAAGTTCACGCCCGACAGGCTCTCGCCACTGAAGTACTCGCCTACCCCGGAAGACTGGGTCAGGCGTTTGCCCCGGTCATCCATGCACGGCTCGTAGAACGGCGCGCCGGCAGTCGGCAAGGCACCGTTGGTGCGGAACGCCTTGGCCACCGGCTGGCTGCCGGGGATCAGGGCAAAGCTTGGGTGTTCGGCCTGGGCATGGAACTGCATGGCCGCCTGCTCGACGTCGGTGCCCTCTTCCGGCAGGTAGATGGGCTTGGCCTTGTGTACCACCTTGGTGAAATCGAGCTTGGTGGTGGTGGTTTCGGCCTCGCCGCCTGCAGATACGCCGTCCAGCGCGTGGCGCCCCAGGCCGCCATCCCAGCCATCGACCTGGTTCGGGTCAAGGTTGGCCCACAGCGCCTTGCCGCTTTCCTTGAGCTGGCGTGCCATGACCGGGTCGAGCATGTCCAGTGGCGGGGTTGGTGGGCGGTTGCCCACACTGCTTTCCATGCCGCCGATCCAGAACGGATAGCCAGGGTTTTTCAAGGTGCCGTCGGCGTTGCGGTTGGCGTCACTGCGGTCGACCAGCGCCAGCGAGCCGATGGCCTTGCGAACCGGCTCCTGGTTGGCTGGTTCTTCATCCTCTTCTTCTTCGGGCTCGTCGTCGTCATTGGCGGCAACCAGCTCTTCGGACAGCTTCGGTACCACCACCACCTTGCCTGGCATCGGCGCCATGGCCTTGCCGGGCAGCGGCACGATGGCCGGGATCGGCGTACCCGCAACGATCTCGCCATCGGGCAAGGCCCGCGCGCCAACCGCCGGCTTGCCGCTGCGCAGGGCGAACGGGGTGCTGTGGAAGCCGTTCTCGCCCTGGCCGCTCACTTCCAGGCGGGTGCCTTCCTCGAACACGTCGTGCACCCGCCACATGGCCCACATGCCCTGGGCGAAGTGCGGGTAGAAGTGACAATGGTAAATGGCATCGCCCGCCACCCGGTTGCGGTTGCCCGCACCGCCGTTGGCGATTTCGTAGGTGTAGCCGACCCCCGCGCCGATGCCCTGGGCATCGATGTAGTCGGAATTGTCGTCATTGGGGTTGAACAGCCACTGGTGGCCGTGCAGGTGGAAGATGTGCTGTTCATGGCCGTTGTGGGTGTTGCGGAACTTGGTGAAGTCACCGATGTAGCTGTGGTGCACGTTGGCCGGTTCCGCCGGGAACAGGGCCATGCTGGCCTTAACCCCGACGGCACTGGCCGGTGGCACCTCGCCAGGGCGAATGTGCTCCAGGCCGACGTTGGCCGGCACGTCCACCAGGGTACCGACGTCACCGACAGTGTGCGCACTGAGGAAGAACTCCTCATAGGCACACGACAGGCAGTCGTGCATCGGCCCCACGCCCAGGCGGTTGGCCACCACTTCCGCGCCCATGCCACCGGAACCGTAGTTGATCATGAACGAGTCGCGGGTGGGTTCCAGTACGTGGCCCATCACCGGGTCGGCCCAGTAGCCCGGGAACGCCTGGGTGCCGGCGACCTCGTCGGCGAACTGCGAGGCAAAGTCGCGGAACGCCTCCAGGCGGTTGGGCAGCGCCGGGTTGCGCTTGCCCAGGTTTTCCAGCGGGTAGGTGGATTTGGGGAAGCTGCCATCGGGGTTGGGGCCCATGACGATGGCATCGGTTTCGCTGTTGATGATTTCGTTGCCGTCGACCATGGCAATGATCGGTTTGCCGGCCTTGCCCTCGGCGATCCAGGGTTGCATTTGCGGGTAGCGGGCTTCGTAATCGATTACCGGCTGGCCGGTGGCGGTGCGGCCGGTGGTGGCCAGGCGCATTTCTTCTTCGGTGAGGGTATTGCGGTAGGTGCGGCCGAGCTTGGGCACTACCACTACCTGGCCGAACAGGCCGTTGGCAACGTTGCCCGCAGTGCCCTCGCCGCCGAAGGTGGCGGCTTTGCTGGTGGCGGCAAAAGCGCCTTCGCGTTCGGCGTACAAGGTATAGCTGCGGGTGCTGCCGGGGCTGACGAAGAAGTTGCCGTTACGCCCGGTGTAGGCCGAAATGTCGGCGATGCTGTTGACCGCCTGCATGCCGTTGACCTGGAAGCCGACCATGCGTTCGGCCACTTGTTCATCGGCGACGAAGCCTTCGGCGGCTTCATTTTCGAGCTCCGGCCCCTCCTCTTCGCCCTCAGGCTCTTCGGCCTCGATGCCGTCCTTGTTGGGGTTAGCCTTGTAGTCGAGCAGGTTGGTCAGGTTGACGGTAAGGCATTCACCGGCGGCCACCCGCAGCACGATGGGCCGCGGGCGCTTGTCCGGGCGCAGGGTGACCTTGCCCGGTACCGCCGCCCCGCCGCTGCTGAGGGGGACCATCTTGTCGTCCACCACATCCTCGCGCAGGGCGAACATCATGCCGTTGGCGTTTTGCGCGCCAAGGCGGTTGAACATCAGTGGCTGGTCCAGCGCCACAACGTTGGCGACCAGGGTGCGCTGGCACTGCACGGCGGCTTCGCTGGTCGACTCCCAGCCGAGCAAGGCCAGAACGAGTGATGACAGGATGGGGCCTTTGAGTGGCATGGACATGCTGCACCTCCGGGACACAGGATCTCTGCGTGGAGCTGGAGCAAGGTGCATGCCAGGAGCAGATTGCTTTAATTTTCAGTAGGTTGCAGCGGCAAACGAAACAGATTGGGGAGGATTCCCCAGCGGCTTTCCCCGAAACGGGGGGTGGGTTGCGGGTGCTCGTCACAAGATTTTCAGTGCCTGGGAGATCGAGCGCCGCGCGGGCGGCGCTCGATCTCACTGGCACCGACAATGTAGTGCCGGACACATGTTAGCCATGACTCCAACCTCTCGCCCTACACCCCACAGCCAACAAAGCCAACAAAGCCATCACCTGTAAGACATTTCTGAACATGAAACCAAATGCTTCAGAATGAACCCGCTTAGGAATTATCCTACGCGCGCTGCCGAACTATCGCTGTTGTCGGGGAAACACCTCACGGATAACGTTTCCGGGTCGCTCCGGTGACCGGGCATGAGAACCCGACAGATAAGCTAGCAGCACCTCTATGGTGGCCGTACGTGGGCGGGCTTTCGCCTGGCCGGGTCTTTGCTAGCTTCTTCTCGGCTTTCTCACACCCGCGTACGGCTGCCACCTTCAATCCATGAGAAAGATTCAGGTGGTAGTTCCATTCCTCTAAGTAGAAGCTGGAATTACATAATGAAAAAGCTTGTCCCCGACCCACCCGTCAAACTGACGTCCCGCCCCTTCTACACCATCAACCAGGACATGCCCTCGGTTGACGCTCTGATCCACTCCCTTCAGCTGATGTCTGGCATCGAAGATACGCTGGACGAATTCATCTGCGCCAACGCCGGCGAGCCCGGCATCAATATGTTGGTCAATGCGGTGCATCATGTTCAGATGACCAAGGCCCTGACAGAGTTGCTGTTCCACCGGCAGGCCGGGGATATCACCTGGCATTGAAGTAGAGTCGACTGGCCTCATCGCCCGGCAAGCCAGCTCCCACAGGTACAGCATTGCTCTCGAGGTTATCGCTGTACCTGTGGGAGCGGCCTTGTGTCGCGAAAGGGCTGCAAAGCAGCCCCAGCAACTTCAACTGTTGCGCATCAATCCTGGGGCCGCGTTGCGGCTATTTCGCGACACAAGGCCGCTCCCACACAGATCGCGCCACCTTTTGGAATTTGAGCAAGACAGTTGCTCCCAGGTACTGCGCATGGCTTGAAACCGATGCGGTCGGTGTAGGAGCGGCCTTGTGTCGCGATGGGGCGCGCAGCGGCCCCCAAGATCTTGGCTGCGGTGCGGATATCGCTGGGGCCGCCGCGTTGCGGCCCGATCGCGACACAAGGCCGCTCCTGCAAGGGGTCTGCGCAGTCCAGCAGATTGTTGTCAACCGACCAGGGCGCGTACGCAGAAGTACAGGATCGACGGGCCCATCAGGCAGCCCAGCCCGGTATGGAAGGTGGCTGTCAGCGCCCCGTACGGCACCAGGCGCCGGTCGGTCGCCGCCAGCCCGGCCGTCACCCCCGACACCGTCCCCGCCAACCCGCCGAACACCATCGCCGAACGTGGGTTGTCCAGCGCCAGCAGGCGCGCCGATACCGGGGTGAACACCATCACCAGGATCGCCTTGATCAGCCCGGTGGCAATCGACAGCGCCATCACGTCCGAGCTGGCCCCCAGCGCCGCCCCGGTCACCGGCCCGACGATATAGGTCACCGCACCCGCACCAATGGTGGTCATGCTCACCGCATCACGGTAACCGAAGGCGTAGGCCACCGCAGCGCCGACAATGAATGGCAGCACCGTGCCGAGCAGCAGCGCCACCGCGCCGATCATCCCGGCCCTGCGCGCCTCGGTAGCTTGCACCTCGAAGGCCGTGGCGACAATGGCGAAGTCGCGTAGCATGGCCCCGCCCATCAGGCCGATGCCGGAGAACAGCGCCATGTCGGCCAGGCCTTTCTGGCCACCGGTTATGGTGCCACCGACCCAGGCCAGCACCAGGCCGATGACGATGGCGATGGCCGAGCCGTGCACGCGGCCGAAGGTCAGGTACTTCGACAGCACCACCGACAACCACATGATCGCGCCCACCACCGCAAAGGCAGTGATCAAACCGTTATGTTCCAGGGCATTTTCAATGATCGGCCACATGATCAACGCCCTCCTGCAGGGGCGGCCTGCACATTGCTTTCGGGGCCGGCCTCCACTGCCGGCAGGGGTTCGCCGCGGTGGCTGCGGCTGATCAGGGCAATGGTCGCACCGCACACCAGTACCGCACCCACCGCCGCCAGCAACGCCACCGGCCCGCCGTGCAGGGCGGTGACCACGTTCTGTTGGGCAGCCATGGCCACCACCACCGGGATGTACATGGCGCCCCAGAAGCCCACGCCGAACTCGCATTCCTTGCTCATGCCGCCGTTGCGGTGCATGTACAGGCGTGCGCAGATCAGCAGGATCATGGCGATGCCGACCCCGCCCACATTGGATTTGACGCCCAGCAGCACGCCCAGGAAGTCGCCGACGATGACGCCGGCAAGCGTGCAGACCGCCAGCAGTGCCACACCATAGATGATCATTGTTGTTGTCCTCAGGTAGTGTCGAAGTTGCTTGTTGTTGTTCTTCGTAAACACACTTTTGTGCGGCTTTTGCCCCCATGGAACTGAACTCTGTGGGAGCGGCTTTAGCCGCGAACACCGGCGCAGCCGGTGCCATGCACCGCGTTGGATTCTTCGCGGCTAAAGCCGCTCCCACAGGGGTCACCATCCGCCGCAGTGTCGCTGTCATCGTTCGTCGGCCACCTCCTGGCGCAGCAGCGCATCCAGGGTGTCCCAGCGGGTGCCTTCAACAGCAACCACCCTGCCCTGTTCGAACACCGGCCGGGCCAGCCCGCCGAGCACGTTGCCGGGCGGCAATTCCAGGTGCAGGCGCACGCCACGCTCATAGGCGTTGCGCAACGTAGCACGCCAGTCGACCACCCGCGCCATGTTGCCGGCCAGGTCGTCGCGCAGACGCTGTGGGTCGAATATCGGCCGTGCGCTGCTGCCGCTGAGGTAGGTGATGCGCGGTCGCTGCAGCTCGACCGTGGCGAAGGCACTGGCCAGTTCGGCCGCCGGGCCATCCAGCAACGGGCAATGCGACGGCACGCTGACCGCCAGGCGCCGGGCCACGCCCTGGCCCAGGCGGCGTGCCCTGGCGGCAACCGCAGCCATCGCGCCATCGCTGCCGGCGATGACGATCTGGTTGTCGCTGTTGAGGTTGGCGACATACACCTCGCCGCCCGTATCGCTCAGCAAGCGTTCGACACAGGCCAGGTCCAGGCCGCTGAGTGCGGTCATGCCGTAGCCTTGCGGATAAGCGCGCTGCATCAGTTCGCCACGCAGGGCAACCAGGCGCACGGCATCGGCAAAGCCCAGGGCGCCCGCCGTGACCGCCGCCGGGTAGGCGCCAATCGACAAGCCTGCCACGTAATCCGGCGCGGGGCTGCGCTGCATCAGCCAGCGCGCCCAGGCCACGCCAGCCAGCAGCAGGCACAGCTGCACGGCACGGGTCGTCTGCAGGGCCTGCTGGCTGTCCAGCGCCAGGGCCTGCTGGCCGAGGGTGTCACTGGCCTCTTCCAGCAATTGCCCGGCGCCCTCAGGCAGGCGCTGCAGCATGCCCACCTGCTGGGCGCCCTGGCCGGGGAAGGCGAACAGGCTGCTCATGCGGCACGCTCCATCGCTGCCCATGGGTCGCTGACCAGGCGTGGGCCATGGGCCGACTTGAGCAGCACGCGGCGGGCGCAGCCGGCCCACTCACGCAGGGCGACGGCACCCGCCGGGGTTTCCAGCTGCAGGTCGATTCGACAAGGCGCGCAATCGAGGATATCCAGCAGCTCACGCGCCTGCGCCCTGGCCAGCGGTTGTGGCGTGCGCAGCAGCAAGTCCAGGTCGCTGTCGGCGTGTACCACCTCCATACCAGTGGCGATCTGGTACCCCACCCCACCTGTCGGCCCCCAGGCCAGGCCGCTGGCATCCAGTACCGGGGCGACCGAGGCCAGGGCCTGCAATGCAGGCCAAGGGCTCTCAGCTTGCCAGCGCAGCGCTTCGGGGCCTTGCTGACACCGGATATCGGCCAGCCGCATCAGTACACCCGACCGCTGCGCCCTACCCTGGCCACGCAGCCCCACCGCCACCCAGCCGTCCGCACAGGTGGCACGGCGCACCACCACCGGCTGGCCGCTCAGCAGCACATCCTGCGCCCAACGCGGCGCATCAGCAGGCAGGCCCGATAGGGGCATGCCCCAGAGCAGGTCGTGCGGCCTTGGCGCGTTCATCTCAAGCGCCCTGCCACTGGCGGCGCAGCTGTTCGCGCACCTGGCGCGAGGCGCTGCGGTTTTCGCCCGCCAGCCGCGACGACAGGTCGCTCGAGCTGCCGATGTCGCGCACCGCATCAGCCAGGCAGGCACGTACCTGGGCGATGTCGGCACTGCTCGGCGTCTCGGCGTTGTCCACCGTCAGGCGGCGCCACAGCAGGCCCAGGGAGGCGTAGCTGGCCAGGTCGTAGGCCATCGGCGGCACCTCGGCGGCCAGGGCTTCCAGTTGCTCGACGCTGCGCAGGGTGATGCGCGCTGCCGCCGCCTTGCCCATGGCGTGCACCATGACCCCGGCATCATCCAGGGCGATCAGGCGCTGGGCCTGGTAACCGTGGGCCAGGAAGGCACCGGACATGGCCTTGCCGACCAGCAGGCCTATCACCGGGTGCCCGGCCAACCGCGCCTGGGCATAGGCCTGCACCGCAGCGGCCAAAGCCTGGTGAATTCCCAACGCCTCCTCACGGCGGCCATAGGCCTGGCTGGGCACGTCGATCACCGCGACGATGGCGCGCTTCTGACCGTGGCGGTCAGCCTCGACCGCTTCGCTCACGGCCTTGGCCAGGCCCCAGCCTTCCAGCAGGCCGACTTCGCCCGAGCGCGCCCGGGGGAACGGGTTGTCGGTGTCCGGCACCACGGCGATGAAACGCGCCAGGCGGTTGTCCAGTTCGCCATCGATTACCCGCAACGACGCGGGGTAGCCGGGCAAGGCTTGCCCACCGGCCAGGCCCGGCAGCCAGTTCAAGGCACGGTTCATTTGGCTTCTCCTTGGTAAAGGTCACGCACGGCAGCGGCATCCAGTTGCGTGCAGTCATCGCCCAGCCGGGCCAGGCGTTCGAGGAACCAGGCGTGTTGACCGGCGCGATCCCTTGAAGGCTCGTCGAGCAATTGCAGCAAGCGTTCGCGCAACGCCTCGATGTCATCGGCCACACAGGCATCGACCAGGCCGCTGGCGTGGCGCTGCTCGCCGCCAGTCAAGCTCCAGATGAAGGGGCGGTCCTTGGCGTCGTATTCACCGATGCCCGCTTCCTGCTCGATTACCTGCGGGCCGTTGAGGCCCAGGCGGGCTTCGCGGGTGACCAGCAAGTGGCTGCACAGGCCGGCGGCGATGGACATGCCGCCGAAACAGCCGACCGAACCTGCGACCAGGCCGACCACCGGCTGCCAGGCGCGCAGCTCGACAATCGCCGCCTGTATTTCGGCAATCGCCGCCAGGCCCAGGTTGGCTTCCTGCAGGCGTACACCGCCGGTTTCCAGCAGCAGCACGGCGCAGGTAGGGATGCCGTTGCGGTTGTCTTCGATGGCCAGTTCCAGCGCACCGGCGATCTTGGCCCCCCCCACTTCGCCCATGCTGCCGCCCTGGAAGCCGCCTTCGATGGCGGCAACCACAGCGTTGCGCCCGTTCAGCAGGCCCTTGGCGATGACCACGCCATCATCGGCCTGGGGCACGATGCCCTGGCGCGGCAGCCACGGTGACATCAGCCGGTCGAACGGCCCCAGCAGTTCACGGAAGCTGCCCGGGTCGAGCACGGCGCGGGCGCGCTGGCGGGCGCCCAGTTCGACAAAGCTGCGGCTGTGCAGCAAGCGCGCGATATCAGTCATGGGCGATCTCCTCGAAGCCTTGCTCCAGGCGCAGGCGCACCACGCCTGGGGTGGCGCCGAAATCATGGATGTCGATGTTCACGGCCGGCCAGGTGCGGCCCTCGAACAGGCGCTGGAACAGCTGCGCCCAGCGGGCAGCGCTGCCGTTGACCGAAGTCACCACCTGGATTTGCAGGCTACCGGCGGTGCCGGGTTCGATCAGCACTTCAAGGTCGCCGGAGCTGACGCAGCCCACCAGCGTGCGGCCACGCCCAGGGGCGGCGGCGGGGAATTGAAAGGTCAGGGTTTCCATGTCACAGGCTCCCGGCTTTGTCGAGGAACAGGCAGGCGGCCAGCAGGTCGGCGGCGCCGCCCGGTGAGGCATTCAGGTGCAGCAGGTGCTGGTCCAGCCGGCGCAGCTGTCGGCGCCCGGCCAGCGTGGCGCTGCCGCCTTCGCTCAGCACGCTACGGGCGCCTTGCTGGACGGCAGCCAGCCCGGTCGGGCCGCTGCGCCAGAGCACGCAGGTATCGTTGAGCACGGCCATGATCGCCAGCAGCGCGTCGAGCCGGGCGTGAGGTTCGCTGGCACCTGCGGCGCGGCTGCGCTGCAGTTGTGGCAGGCCGTGACCGATAACCGCCGGGAAACCTTGTTGCGCCTGTTCGCGGGCGCCGCCAGTGCCATAGCGGCGGCGTACCTGCAGGCCATGGCTGTCCTGGGTGGTCATGGCGGGGTCGTCGAACAGTGCGATGCGCCCGGCACGGGCAGCCAGGGTGTTGGTATCGGCCTGGGTGTCGAGGGCCTTGGATGCAACCAGCAGGCCGAGGGCCCAGATTGCGCCGCGGTGGGTGTTGACCCCACCGGTCGCGGCCAGCATCGCCGCCTCGCCTTCGCGGCCGAGCTGGCCCAGGGTGGCGCGCAGGGGCTGGCCGAGGGTGCCGATGGCCTGGGCGGCTTCGGCCATGTTGCGCAGGCATGGCCACAGGGCCAGGGCCGAGGCATGCATCAGGGCCAGGGTCATGTCGTGGTGGGCGCCATTGCCACGGCGGTCGACCAGGCCGGGTTTGGGGGACAGGTCGGCTTCGTCGATCAGGGCTTCCACGGCCAGGTCGGCCAGGTGATCGGCCAGGGGTAATTCGGTTGCTTGTGCTGGCCTCTTCGCGGGTGAACCCGCTCCCACAAGGATCGCGCAACTTCCAGATGCATCACTATTCCTGTGCTCGCGAAGAATCCCACGCGGTTGCAAGTCGAGTGCTTTCATCACCAGCTCCTGAACCGTGCAGGCGGGTTGTAGAGGCCGCCGGACCATTCGACCAGGTCGGCGATGCTGCGCGCGGCCAGCAGTTCGCGGCTGGCATCAGTGCGGCGGATGCCGAGGTCTTCGGGCAAGGCGACCAGGCCCTGCTGGCGCAGGCGCTGCGTGTCCTTGGGGTCGTGCCGCAGGCCGATGGCGGTAACCCCGGCCACGGCGGCGATCATCTGCTGGCGCTCTTCCAGGCTGCGGGCCTTGTACAGGTAGGCAATGCCCTCCTCGGTCAGCAGGTGGGTGACGTCGTCGCCGTAGATCATCACCGGCGCCAGCGGCATGCCGGCTTTCCTGGCCACTTCCACGGCATCGAGGGTTTCCACGAAGGTGGGCTTGCCGCCTTCCTGGTAGGTCTCGACCATCTGCACCACCAGCTTGCGACCGCGTTCGAGCATGGTTTCCGGCACGGTCATGTCGAGCCAGGCCGGGGTCGCATGGCGCCGGCCACGGGGGTCGTGGCCCATGTTCGGGGCACCTCCGAAGCCGGCCAGGCGGCCGCGGGTCACGGTCGAGGAATGGCCATCGCCATCCACCTGCAGGGTGGCGCCAATGAACAGGTCGACAGCGTACTGCCCGGCCAGCTGGCACATCATGCGGTTGGAACGCAGCGAACCATCACGGCCGGTGAAGAACACGTCCGGGCGCTGGGCGATGTAGTCTTCCATGCCCAGTTCGGTGCCGAAGCAGTGCACGCTTTCCACCCAGCCGGTCTCGATGGCCGGGATCAGTGTCGGGTGCGGGTTGAGTGTCCAGTTGCGGCAGATCTTGCCCTTCAGGCCCAGGGATTCGCCATAGGTGGGCAGGATCAGCTCGATCGCCGCGGTGTTGAAGCCAATGCCATGGTTCAGCGACTGCACCTGGTGCTTTTCGTAGATGCCGCGAATGGCCATCATCGCCATCAGCACATGCACCGGCTTGATGTGGCGCGGGTCGCGGGTGAACAGCGGCTCTATATAGAAAGGCTGGTCGGCAACCACCACGAAATCGACCCAGGATGCCGGAATATCGACCCGTGGCAGGTCATCCACGCGGTCCACCAGCTGGTTGACCTGGGCAATGACGATGCCGTCGCTGAACGCAGCCGGCTCCACCAAGGCCGGGGTGTCTTCGGTGCTGGGGCCGGTGAACAGGTTGCCGTTGCGATCGGCCATGAAGCCAGCCACCAGGGTGACGTTGGGGATCAGGTCGACCAGCAGCCGCGAGTACAGCTCGATATAGGTGTGGATGGCACCGACTTCGAGCAGGCCGTCTTCCAGCAGCTGGCCAATGCGCAGGCTCTGCGGGCCGGCGAAGGAGAAGTCGAGCTTGCGGGCGATGCCATGTTCGAACAGGTCCAGGTGCTCGGCGCGGCTCACGCTGGGCATGATCATGTGCAGGTCGTGCAGGCGCCCAGGGTCGACCTTGGCCAGCGCACGCGAGAGGAAGTCGGCCTGCTTCTGGTTGTTGCCTTCGAGCACTACCCGGTCGCCGGGAGCCAGCAGCAGTTCCAGGGCTTCGACGATACGCTCGGTGGGCAGCACCACGCCGTCGGCGAGGTGTCGGACCCGGTCAAGGCGGCGCTGCTTTTCGGCGCGCCGCCGCGACCATTGCGGCGGTGGATTCTTGGTTGTTGTCATGGTGACTCCACGGGTTCGCTGTCGTGGGCGTCACCTTAGGGCTGGGGTGGTTGGGGGATCAATCAAGCTACTGGCGCTTTCGTTACTGTCAGGTTAATGATTCAGTGACGCTTTGCTTTTTGTAGGAGCAGCCTTGTGCTGCGAAGAGGCCCTGACGGCCATAGAATGTCCTTAGCCATGCCGGCGCTTTCGCAGCACAAGGCTGCTCCTACAGGGAGCGCGCTACCTTCGGGCAGGGCAAAAATGCACGATGCCCTTGCACAATTGTCGATTGTGCAAGGCAAATTCGCATGACAGGATCCTGCGATCCTCCAGCGAACTCCAGACTTCACTTGGAAAATCAATAACAAAGCAGGGAGAACGCAATGACTGCGCACGCTCATACCTCGGCAACCGACCATGTGCTGGCCGAGGTCCGCAACCAGATCGGCCATCTGACCCTGAACCGCCCCGCCGGCCTCAATGCCCTGACCCTGGACATGGTCCGCAGCCTGCGCCAGCACCTCGACCAGTGGGCCGAAGACCCGCACGTGCACGCCGTGGTACTGCGTGGCGAAGGCCCGAAAGGGTTCTGCGCCGGTGGCGATATCCGCTCGCTGCACGACAGTTTCAAGGCCGGCGAAACGCTGCATGAAACCTTCTTCGTCGAGGAATACGCCCTCGACCTGGCCATCCACCGCTACCGCAAGCCGGTGCTGGTGCTGATGGACGGCTTCACCCTCGGTGGCGGCATGGGCCTGGCCCAGGGCTGCGACCTGCGCGTGGTCACCGAACGCAGCCGCCTGGGCATGCCCGAAGTGGCAATCGGCTACTTCCCGGATGTGGGTGGCAGCTACTTCCTGTCGCGCATCCCTGGCGAGCTGGGCACCTACCTGGGGGTCAGCGGCGGCCAGATCCAGGCAGCCGATGCACTGTACTGCGGCCTGGCCGACTGGTACCTGGCCAGCGACCAGCTGGCAGCCCTCGACCAGGGCCTGGACCAGCTGCACTTCGGCGACCAGCCACTCAAGGACCTGCAGAACCTGCTGGCCAAGCTCGGCACCCAGGTGCTCGACGATGCGCCGCTGGAAAAACTGCGCCCGGTCATCGACCACTTCTTCGCCCTGCCCGACGTGCCCGCCATCGTCGAGCAACTGCGTGCGGTGAGCATTGGCGACAGCCACGCCTGGGCGGTAGCCACCGCCGACCAGCTGGAAAGCCGCTCGCCGCTGGCCATGGCGGTTACTCTGGAGATGCTGCGCCGGGGTCGCCACCTGAGCCTTGACGACTGCTTTGCAATGGAGCTGCACCTGGACCGCCAGTGGTTCCAGCACGGCGACATCATCGAAGGCGTGCGCGCGCTGATCATCGACAAGGACAAGCAGCCACGCTGGAACCCGCCGACCCTGGCCGCACTGCACCGCCAGCGGGTCGACCAATTCTTCGAAGGCCTGTGAGCCCGGGAGTACACAGATGCAAGACCTGGAACTGAGCGAAGAACAGATCATGATCCGCGACATGGCCCGGGACTTTGCCCGTGGCGAGATCGCCCCGCATGCCCAGGCCTGGGAAAAGGCCGGCTGGATCGACGATGGCGTGGTGCGCAAGATGGGCGAACTGGGCCTGCTGGGCATGGTGGTGCCGGAAGACTTTGGCGGCAGCTACACCGACTACGTCGCCTACGCCCTGGCGGTGGAAGAGATTGCCGCCGGCTGCGGTGCCACCGGAGCGATGATGAGCATCCACAACTCGGTGGGCTGCGGCCCGCTGCTGGCCTACGGCACGGCCGAACAGCAACAGCAGTGGCTGCCACGCCTGGCCACCGGCGAGGTGATCGGCTGCTTCTGCCTGACCGAGCCACAGGCCGGTTCCGAGGCGCACAACCTGCGCACCCGCGCCGAACTGGTGGATGGCCAGTGGGTGATCAACGGTGCCAAGCAGTTTGTCAGCAACGCCCGCCGCGCCGGGTTGGCCATCGTCTTCGCGGTAACCGACCCGGAGCTGGGCAAAAAGGGCCTGTCGGCATTCCTGGTGCCCACCGACAACCCGGGCTTCAAGGTCGATCGCAGCGAGCACAAGATGGGCATCCGCGCTTCCGACACCTGCGCGGTCACCTTCGACAACTGCCGCATCCCTGCCGCCAACATCCTCGGTGAGCGTGGCAAGGGCCTGGCCATCGCCCTGTCCAACCTCGAGGGCGGCCGTATCGGCATTGCTGCCCAGGCACTGGGCATTGCCCGCGCCGCGTTCGAGGCGGCGCTGGCCTACTCGCGTGATCGGGTGCAGTTCGGCAAGCCGATCAACGAACATCAGAGCATCGCCAACCTGCTGGCCGACATGCAGGTGCAGGTGAATGCCGCGCGCTTGCTGATCCTGCATGCCGCGCGCCTGCGCAGTGCCGGCAAGCCGTGCCTGTCGGAGGCCTCGCAGGCCAAGCTGTTCGCCTCGGAGATGGCCGAGCGGGTGTGCTCGATGGCGATCCAGGTGCATGGCGGGTATGGCTACCTGGAGGATTACCCGGTGGAGCGCTACTACCGCGATGCGCGGATCACGCAGATCTATGAAGGGTCTAGCGAGATCCAGCGGATGCTGATTGCGCGGGAGTTGAAGCACTATCCGCTGTAATCGGCCTTGTGTAGCGATAGGGCCGCATAGCGGCCCCAGCAAATTGTGCATCGAAGCTGACATCCTGGGGCCGCGTTGCGGCCCTTTCGCGACACAAGGCCGCTCCTACAGGGACCGCGCATCTGTTACAAACCCAACCGCAACGCCTCCCCCACCCCCGCCCCGCGCACATCGTCCGCCGCGCTGACCAGGGCAAAGTTGTAGGCCCCATGCGACCAATACCGCGCCTCCAGCTGGCCATCCACCCGCTGCCCGTCCGGCATGCGCCGATACTGATCACCTGGTGAGCGCAGGAACAGGCTGATGCGCTGGCCCTTGCCATCCTCGAACACCAGCAGCGCCGCCGGCCCCTGCTCATTGCTCAGCAGGCGCGCGCCCACCGGCTTGAAGCCGTAGCCCGCCAAGTCCGGCAACTGGCCCACGCGGCTGAAGTGGCGCCCCAGCCAGTCACGCAACTGGCCCGGGTCGCTGGCCTGGATATCCAGCGCCTGGCTACCGGCAAACAAACGGTGTGCCTGGACGGCATCGGCCATCGGCAGGTCGGCACGCGCCAAGGTCGCGTCGCGCACCTGCCAACCGCCCAGGCCACCCACGCCCAATGCCAGCAGCAACACCGCCGCCGTGGCCCAGCGGCGCTGGCGGCGTTGGCGCAATTGCCGGCGCAACTGCCCCAGGTCCAGCTGCGCCGCCCCAGGCACTTCGCCAAACCCGGCCAGTGCCGTACGCAGGCGGCGGGCGTCGGCACGCCAACCCTCGACCTTGGCCGCGGCCTGCGGGTTGGCCGCCAGCCAGGCCTGCACTTCGGCCCGGCGCACAGGCTCCAGGCGCTCGTCGACATAAGCGTGCAGTTCGTCTTCGCTGGGGATCAGGCGCGTCATTTCAGTCTCCGCAAGGCCGGGGGCTGGGGGCTGCCCTCGGTCAGTTCGCGCAAGGCATTGCGGGCGCGCGACAGGCGCGACATCACAGTGCCGATAGGGATACCCAGGGCCTGGGCGGCCTCCTTGTAGCTCAAACCCTCGATGCTGACCAGCAGCAACAGCGCACGCTGTTCTGCCGTGAGCCGGGCGAAAGCCTGCAGGTCGGCCTGGGCCAGGACAATGGCCTCGAGGTTGCCGCCAACCGGCTCGTCGTCGCGCTCAGCGCGGCCGAACCAGGACAGCCAGCGCGCATGCAGGCGCTCGCGGCGCTTACCGTCGAGGAACAGCCGATAAAGGATGGTGAACAGCCAGGCCCGCAGGGCATCGGCGTCGCGTTGCTGGTCGCGCCGGCTCAAGGCCCGCTCGACCGTGGCCTGCACCAGGTCGTCGGCGCTGCCCGGCTCGCGGGTCAGCCACACGGCAAAGCGGCGCAGGCGGGCCAGCAGCTCGCGCCACTGGTGGTCGTCCAGATCATGCATGGCAAAGTCCTGGCCTCTGGGGCTGTCAGTGTAAGAGGCAGACGCCTGTGAGGAAAATCTATTCCCGGCAATGGAATAAGTTTTTCCCTGCGCCGTCGTACCGGCACCTTCACCGAACCGGACAATGACCATGAACTCACCCCTGCACGGCCCGGCCAAGGCCCTGCGCCTGGCCGCCATCGGCGCCGTGATGCTGGGCGCGGGCGCCGCCTTTGCCTATGCCGCCGGCTGGCTTGGCGAAACCCGCCTGACCCCACAGCGCATCATCGACACCTTCGAAGCCCAGGCCGGGCATTACCCGGGTTACCGCAAGAACCACGCCAAGGGCCTGTGCGTCAGCGGCTACTTCCAGCCCAGCGGGCAGGCCGCCAGCCTGTCCACGGCACGGGCGTTCAGCCAGCCGCGGGTGCCAGTGATCGGCCGCTTCGCCATCGGCGGCGCCAACCCGTTCGCGCCGGATACCGGCATACCAGTGCGCAGCCTGGCCATCGAGCTGAGCACCGACGACGGGCAGGTCTGGCGTACCGGCATGAACAACCCGCCGGTGCTGGCGGTAAGCACGCCACAAGCCTTCTATGAACAGGTGCTGGCGGGGGCGCCAGACCCGGCCACCGGCAAGCCGGACCCGGGCAGACTGCAGGCGTTCTTCGCCGCCCACCCCGAAAGCGCGGCGTTTCGCCAATGGGCGGCAGGCTACAAGCCCAGCAACAGCTTCGCCAGCACGCAGTACCACAGCATCAACGCCTTCCGCCTGATCGACGCAAGCGGTGCAGCCCACCCCGTGCGTTGGCAACTGGAGCCGCAAACAGCGTTTGCCGCCCTGCCTGCCCAAGTCGATGACAAACAGTTCCTGCAGCACGACCTGCAGCAAAGACTGGCCCAAGGGCCGCTGCGCTGGACCCTGCGCCTGGTGCTGGCGGAGCCTGGCGATGCAGTGGACGACCCTGCCAGCCCCTGGCCTGCCGAACGACGCAGCGTGGACGCCGGCACGCTGGTACTGGAGCAGGTCGACGGCCCCGAGCAAGGTGCCTGCCGTGACCTCAACTTCGACCCACTGATCCTGCCCCGGGGCATCCAGGCCTCCGCCGACCCGATCCTCGCCGCCCGTTCGGCCGCCTACTCGGAATCCTTCAACCGCCGCAGCCGCGAATCGCTCGGCACCGGAGCCCACCCATGAAAACCGACGCCTTCCACCCCCTCGCCCGCCTGTTGCACTGGCTGATGGCCGTGCTGATCCTGGCCATGTTGTTCATCGGTGTGAGCATGGTCGCCGACCTGTCGCCGCGCCACCCCGTGCTGATCGGGTTGCACAAGGCAACCGGCCTGGCCCTGCTGGTGCTGGTGCTGCTGCGCATCGCCGTTCGCCTGGCCTTGCCCCACCCAGCCCTGCCGCACGACCTGCCCACACTGCAACGCTGGGCAGCCGGGGCCTCGCACCTGCTGCTCTATGGCCTGATGCTGGCCATGCCGCTGCTGGGCTGGGCCATGCTGTCGGCCGGTGGCTACCCCCGCCCGCTGGGCTTGCCGGCGATTGCCCCGCATGACCTGCAGTTGTACGCCGTGCTGCGCCAGGCCCATGGCTGGGCCGGCTACCTGCTGTTCGCCACGGTGCTGGTGCACGTGGGTGCGGCCTTGATGCACGCGTGGGTGCGCCGCGATGGCGTGTTGCGTAGCATGTGGCCTGGCCCACTGCGCCGCAGCGAATGACGCTCGGCAGCCCAGGGGCCGACAATCGATAATAATTCCCAACAAGATCGGCTTTCTATTTGCCGCACCGCCCTGGACTGCCCTATGAATGTCGCAAAGGATCCTGCCACACTCGCACCCGCCAGTACCCTGGACTTGCGCCCCCTGCTGCTGGCCAACATGGCCTGTACCATGTCGATGATGGCCTTCGTCGCGCTGATCGGCCCGATCGCCCGCCAGCTCGGCATGGCCACCTGGCAAGCCGGTGCCGCCGTGACCGTGGCGGGCGTGGTCTGGGTGCTGCTGGCCCGGCCCTGGGGGCGCGCGGCAGACCGCCTGGGCCGCCGGCGTATCCTGCTGCTGGGCAGCGCCGGTTTCACCCTTGCCTACTGGCTGCTGTGCCTGTTCGTCGAAGGTGCGCTGCGCTGGCTGCCGGGGGCGACCCTGGCCTTCATCGGCCTGATGGTCGCGCGCGGCTGTATCGGCGCCTTCTATGCTGCCATCCCGGTGGGCTGCAATGCGCTGATCGCCGACCATGTCGAACCGCAACGCCGGGCCCGGGCCATGGCCTCGCTGGGGGCGGCCAACGCCGTCGGCCTGGTGGTGGGGCCGGCGCTGGCGGCGCTGCTGGCGCGGCATAGCCTGAGCCTGCCGTTCCATATCATGTCGCTGCTGCCGGCCAGTGCCTTTCTGGTCCTGCTGTTCACCCTCAAGCCGCAGGCGCTGCCGCACAGCCATGCCCCCAACCCGGTGCGGCTGAACGACCCGCGCCTGCGCCGGCCCTTGCTGGTGGCGTTCAGCGCCATGCTCAGTGTCACGGTATCGCAGATCATCGTCGGTTTCTTTGCCCTCGACCGCCTGCACCTGGGCCCTGCCGAGGCGGCCCAGGCCGCCGGCATCGCCCTGACCACGGTGGGTGTGGCGCTGATCCTGGCGCAGGTGCTGCTGCGCCAGCTGGAATGGCCGCCGTTGAAGATGATCCGGGTCGGCGCCACGGTTTCGGCCCTGGGCTTTGCCTGCGGCTCGCTGGCCACCACGGCGCCCTGGCTGTGGGCTTGCTACTTCGTCGCGGCGGCGGGCATGGGCTTTGTCTTCCCGTCGTTTTCGGCGCTGGCGGCCAATGCCATGCACGCCTCCGAGCAAGGCGCCACGGCCGGCTCCATCGGTGCTGCCCAGGGCATGGGCGCAGTGATCGGGCCGCTGGCCGGCACCCTGGTTTATGCCGTCGATCCACGCTTGCCGTTCCTGGCGGTGGCGGCGCTGTTGCTGCTGGTCGGGTCATGGCCGATGCCCCGCGATCAGCGGGCCTGACAAGCACAGCGCGCAAGCGCGCAGAGTGTGTTTTAATGCGCATCGCTCATTATTATTGACACCTCTGATTACAAGGCGGCTATGGACACGGGGACGCGACTCAAACTGGTGCGTGAACGCAACAACCTCTCCCAACGGGAACTGGCCCGCCGCAGCGGGCTGACCAATTCGACGATCTCGCAGATCGAGCAGAATCGTGTCAGCCCTTCGGTCAGCTCCCTGAAAAAACTGCTCGAAGGCATTCCGATGAGCCTGGCGGAGTTCTTCAGTTTCGACGAGCCGGTGCGCGAAGAGCGCTACGTGTTCCGTGGCGGCGAGCAGCCAGACCTGGGCCGCAACGGCCTGCGCATGCTGCTGGTCGGCGCCAGTGTCGAAGGCCGGCAGATGCGCATGCTGCGTGAACTGTATGCACCGGGCGCCGATTCGGGCGAACCGATCGTGCATGCCGAGGGTGAAGAGTGTGGCCTGGTCACCCGCGGCACCGTCGAGTTGTGGGTCGATGGCCAGGTGAGCGTGCTCAACTCGGGCGACGGGTACTACATCCCCACTACCCTGCCGCACAGTTTCAAGAACATCGGCCCGGACGAGGCCGAGATCATCAGCGCCAATACCCCGGCGAATTTCTGATTGCTTTATGCGTGGGGGATGGCACCGGCTTCGCCGGTGTTCGCGGCTGAAGCCGCTCCCACAGGGAAGGCGCCAACCCTGTGGGAGGGGCGCCTTCAGGTAAGGCTGTCGACACCCTGACGCAGGGCCTCTTCGACAAAGTCCAGGCGGTCCTGCCCGAAGAACATCTCGTCACCGACAAAACAGGTCGGCGCGCCGAACACCCCGCGCTCCACTGCCTCTTCCGTCGCGTGCCTGAGCGCGGCCTTCACCTCGTCATCACCCGCCAGCGCGCGAAATGCCTGCGGATCGAAGCCGCCTTGGCTCAGCGTGTCGTCGAGGACGGCGTTATCGCCCAGGTTACGGCGCTGCGCAAACAGCCCATTGAACAGCACCGCCAGCAACGCCTCGAACCGCTCCGGCGAACGCAGCTGGGTGCCCACTGCCCCGCGCATCAGGGTCAAGGTATTGACCGGGAACCCCGGCGGCAACTCGAACGGTACCCCATAGCGCGCGGCGAAGCGCGCCAGGTCGGTGAACATGTAACGGCCCTTGGCCGGGATCATCACCGGCGAGGCGTTGCCGGTGGCCTGGAAAACCCCGCCCAGCAGCATCGGCCGGTAGCGCAGCGTGGCACCCTGGCGGGCACACAGGCCAGGCAGTTGCGTCCAGGCCAGATAGCTGGCCGGGCTGCCCAGGTCAAAAAAGAAATCGACAGTCTTGTGCATGGTTACGGTCCTTGCTCGGTGAAAGGGGCTTACCAACGTTCCATCCAGGGGCGCAGGTCCAACTCGAAGGTCCAGGCGTCGCGGGGCTGGGCGTGCAGGAACCAGTAGCTGTCGGCGATGTGGGCCGGGTCGAGGATGCCATCCTGGTCCTTGAGGGCGTAGCGCTCGGGGAAAGTGTCACGGATGAAGGCGGTGTCGATGGCCCCGTCAACCACCACGTGGGCGACATGGATGTTCCGCGGCCCCAGCTCGCGCGCCATGCTCTGGGCCAGGGCGCGCAAGGCGTGCTTGGCCCCGGCGAATGCCGCAAAGCCCGCCGCGCCACGGGTGCCGGCAGTGGCGCCGGTGAACAGGATGGTGCCGCGCTCGCGCTGGACCATGCGCCGGGCCACCGCCTGGGCGGTGAGGAAACCGGCAAAACAGGCCATCTCCCAGATCTTGAAGTATTTGCGCGGGGTTTCCTCGAGAATGCTACAGGGCACATTGGCACCGATATTGAACACAAACGCTTCGATCGGGCCGATATCACGCTCGATGGTTTCGACCAGCGCCGCCACCTCCTCCTCCTTGCGCGCATCGGAGCCAAAACCGTGGGCCTGGCCGCCGGCAGCGCGGATTTCGTCCAGCAGCGGCTGCAACTTGTCAGCCTGGCGCCGGGTAACACAGGCAATGTAACCCTCGCGGGCAAAGCGCTTGGCGATCTCGCCGCCGGTAGCATCCCCCGCGCCAATCACGAGCACCACTTTTTGTTGTTCTGTCATGCCTGCCTCCATTGGTGAATGATCGTTTAGTAAACGAACGCTATGTTATGATCGCCGCCACCGTCAAGCCCGCCTGCAGAGGCAACTGAATGCGCTACACCAACGAACACAAGCAGCAAACCCGCGAGCGGCTGCTGGCCAGCAGCGGCGCGCTGGCCAAACGCGGGGGTTTTTCCAGCACTGGCGTGGCCGGGCTGATGAAGGCGATCGGCCTGACCGGCGGCGCTTTCTACAACCACTTCCCGTCCAAGGACGACCTGTTCACCGAGGTAGTGCGACAGGAACTGTGCAACAGCCCGCTGGCCCGCCTGGCCAACCAGGGCGCCAGCCGCGAACGCCTGGGCCGTTGCCTGCAGCAGTACCTGAGCCTGGCACACCTGCACAATGCCGAAGGTGGCTGCCCGCTGCCGCCATTGGGGGTGGAGATTGCCCGGGCCGAAGCACCCGTGCGCGCCGTGGCCGAGCATTGGCTGGTGGAGCTGCACCAGGCCTGGAGCGCGACCCTGGAGGACGATGAATTGGCCTGGGTGCTGATCAGCCAGTGCGTCGGCGCCTTGCTGGTCGGGCGCATGCTGGCCACTGAAAGCGTGCAGTCGCAGGTACTGGATGCCAGCAGCCACTTTGTCGAGAAGGCCCTGCATGAAGCGGATTAGTCTACTGCTGGGGCTACTGCTGAGCCTGCCTGCACTCGCCGAACAGGCCTGCCCGCCAGGGCAGTACCAGGTGTGCCTGATGGGGTGTTTCTGTGCGCCCATCGACCCCGGGCAGGCCGGGCAGATTTTCAAGGACGTGGAAGTGCTGGCTTCGTCCAGCCTGACCTACGCCCTGCAGCAGGCCCGCGACGAAGCCACCGCCAGCGGCGTCGAGCCGATCCCTTTGCATATCCGTGCGCAACTCGAACCCTGGTACGACTTTGCCGTGCTGGACGCGGCGCGCTTCCGGGTGGGTGACGAACAACAGATGAGCGCAGCCAATGCGCTGCTGCAGAACCCCGACGTGAACGCCGTGACGCTGATCGACACGATCATCTTCCGCCGCCCCGCCGATGCCGAGGACAACGTGGCGTTGTGGGCACACGAGCTCAAGCATGTGCAGCAGTATCAGCAACTGGGTGTGGAAGAGTTCGCCCGGCGCTACACGCGCAACTACGACGAGCTGGAAGCGCCGGCCTACAAGATCGAGGGCGAGGTAAGCAAGGCGCTGCGCGAGCGTGTTTCAGGGCAGGCCAGATAATTCCTGGTCATTGCGCGGTCGCCGTGTAGGAGCGGCCTTGTGTCGCGAAAGGGCTGCGCAGCAGCCCCTCGATTTCAGCTTGAAGCAGATATTGCCGGGGCCGCTTTGCGGCCCTTTCGCGACACAAGGCCGCTCCTACACGGCGACCGCATCAGTGGCCAAGCCAGGTGTCAGGACGCCGCAGAAGCTTCTTCAGCCACCTGCTCACGGCTGGCATAACGCTGCGCCAGCACCGCACAGACCATCAGCTGGATCTGGTGGAACAGCATCAGCGGCAGGATCATCGCGCCAATGCCACTGCCGACGAACAACACCTGCGCCATTGGCACCCCGGTAGCCAGGCTCTTCTTCGAACCGGCGAACAGGATGGTAATGCGGTCCTCCAGGTCAAAGCCCAGCAGCTTGCCGAGCAGCCGGGTACCGTACAGCACCACTGCCAGCAAAATCCCGCACACGGCAAACAACCCGGCCAGGTGCTGCGGCGATACCGTGTGCCACAGCCCGGTGACCACCGCCTCGCTGAACGCGGTGTAGACCACCAGCAGGATCGAGCCCTGGTCCACCACCTTGAGCCAACGCGCATTGCGCTTGACCCACGCACCGATCCAGCGCCGGGCGACCTGCCCGGCCACGAACGGCACCAGCAGTTGCAGGGTGATCTTCAGCACCGCATCCAGGCCGGAACCGGTATCGCCGCTGGCCCCCAGCAACATCATCACCAGCAACGGCGTGAGGAAGATACCCAGCAGGCTGGAGGCCGCCGCGCTACAAATGGCCGCTGGCACGTTGCCACGCGCCAGCGAGGTGAAGGCGATGGCCGACTGCACGGTGGCCGGCAAGGCACACAGGTAGAGCACGCCAAGGTACAGCTCGTTGCCCACCAGCGGCACGAACAGTGGCTTGAACGCCAGGCCCAGCAACGGGAACAGCACGAAGGTGCAGGAGAACACCAGCAAGTGCAGGCGCCAGTGCCCGGCACCGGCGATGATCGCCTCACGCGACAGCTTGGCGCCGTGCAGGAAGAACAGCAGGCCGATGGCCAGGTTGGTCAGCCAACCAAAGTACACCGCGCCGTCGCCCGAGCAAGGCAGCACGGTGGCAATCAGCACCACCCCGAGCAAGGCCAGGGTGAAATTGTCGAATAACATGCGCAAATACTTCATCACAGTTTCCGTCTTGTCATTGTGCAAGGGCAGACGATAAGGTCTTCGGTTTTTCGCCGCTAACGCCGGAACCCCCACCGGTGTCGCTCAACGGACACGCTCCAGCACAGGACCCGCTCATGCCCCTCTCCCGCCTGGCTGCACTTGCAGCCGCCATCACTCTCACCCTGGGCTACAGTGCCGCCCAGGCCAACGACCAGTTGCAGGCCAAGGTCGACCAGATCATCCGCCCGTTGATGCAGGAGCAAGGCATCACCGGCATGGCCGTGGCCATCTATGCTCGCAACCACGCGCACTACTTCAGCTATGGCGTGGCCAGCAAGGTCGACAATGTGCCGGTCAGCCGCGACACGCTGTTCGAGATCGGCTCGCTGAGCAAGACCTACACCGCCACCCTGGCCGCACTGGCCAGTGCCGAAGGCAAGCTGGACCTCGATGCCCCCGCCAAGCGCTATCACCCGGCCCTCGCCGGCGCCCCCATCGGCGACGCAAGCGTGCTGGAGCTGGGCGCCTACAGTGCCGACTGCTTGCCGTTGCAGTTCCCGGATGAGGTGCAGACGCCGCAGCAGGTGGTCGATTTCTTCCGTCACTGGCAACCCCGCGCCAAACCTGGCACCCAGCGCTGCTACTCGAACCCCAGCCTGGGCTTGTTCGGTGACCTGGCCGCCCGTGCGCAGCATCAGCCGTTTTCCACGCTGATGAGCGAGGGCCTGCTGAAACAGATGGGCCTGGAAAACACCTATCTACAGGTCCCGGCCAGTGCCCAGGGGTTGTATGCCCAAGGCTACGACAGTGCCGACAAGCCGGTGCGTGTCGGCCCCGGCCCCTACGCCGACGAAGCCTACGGCATCAAGACCAGCGCCAGCGACCTGCTGCGCTATGTGCGCCTGCACATGCAGCCGGAGGGGCTGCCGCCGGCGCTGGCGCAAGCCACGGCCATCACCCAGCGGGGCTACTTCCAGGTCGGCGCCATGACCCAGGGCCTGGGCTGGGAGCGTTACCCCTACCCGGTCACGCTGGGCACACTGGTCGATGGCAACGGCCCGCAGCTGATCCGTGAACCGCAGGCAACCACGCGCTTGCATCCAGCCCTGCCGCCGCTGCCGGCAGCCTGGTACAACAAGACCGGCTCGACCAATGGTTTCGGCGCCTACGCCGCGTTCGTGCCCGCCGAACAGCTGGCCGTGGTGTTGCTGGCCAACCGAAATTACCCGAACGAAGCCCGGGTGCGCGCGGCCTTCGACATTCTGTCCGGGCTGTAGTGCGGGCAGCGATTGTCGAACAAAACGACACAATGTAGTGACCAAAAATATTCACTACAAAATGGTTGACGCCGTTCATCGCCCTTGGGCATGATGAAGCCGTCTCCCTGATCGGGAGCGGTGGCAAGGGTGTTCCAGACGGCCTGCGCGGTAACGCAGGCCGTCCGTGGAGAGGGAAACTGTCCAAAAGGCAGCGTGAGAAAGCCCCTGTTGCGATGCTGCTGTAGCAGCCTTGGTAGTGCGCTACACCGTGGTAGCGCCAACTGTGAAAAATCACCTACGAATGGGTAATGGGGGCTTTATGATGAACTTGAACAACAATCCGACTATCGACCAATTGGCTCAGCTGTTCGCCGTACGCAAGGACAGCCTTGACGACCATCTGCTGTGGGTCAGCCAGACCGGTGAAGTGCGCCTCGACCGCCTGCCACCGAACACCGTCGAAGATGAATTCGAAGAGCACCTGCCCAGCATGCGTGCCCGCTTCAAGGTCTACCGCCGTGGCCAAGGCTACGTCGGCAAGAAGGCCGCCGCCGACACCGAGTTCGTTGGCCGCGTCCTGCAGACCCTGCAACAAGAATGGCCCGCTGCCCGTGAGCAGCAGGCAGTCAAGGTGATCGAACCGCTCAACTGAGGGTTCCCACCCTTACCTGAGCCCGGCCCGCATAGGCCGGGCTTTTTCATGCCTGGCGCCGCTGGCTGCGGGGCGCTGGCAGCGGCAAGGCGCCGGTTGCCATCGCCCGGGCACGGTCGACACCCCACACCAGGGCGCGGGTCATGGTCTCGCCTGGCCGTGCGGGGTAATACTCCTCCAGCAATGCTCGCCCATCCCCGGCATACAGCCCCAGGAACAGCTGGGTCGCCCCCAGGCGCGACAAGCGCACCTGCACGTCCAGCGTGGTGCCGTCACTGAGTGCTTCGTCGTGGCAGCGGCTGTGCAGCTGGGCGTCGGCCCATTGCCAATAGGTCTCTTCCCTGACTCGCATGAGCGTTCAATCCTCCGTTGCTGGAATGCCGCGCAAGAAAACCACAGCCTCGGCCATCCTGCGAGCGCTACCCGGCAATGCCATGAGGCGGATCAAGAAATGGCAATAAAAACCCCGCCATTCGGCGGGGTTGTGCTGGAGCGGGATCACTTCTTCAGCGGAACCCGCGGCATGAAGCGGCCTTTTTTGCTGCGCTGCAGGTGTGCAGGCTGGAGCTGTTCGGAATCATCCAGCGTCATGTGGGCGAAGCCCAGGCGGAATGCCGCCTGGCCGCAACGCACCTGGCTGTTGATGGGGAACGCGTCGTTCAGGTCTTCGAAAAAGGATTCGCTCATGCCCTGTCTCCCTCCAGTGGCGGACGCGCCGGCAACCAGAACAGTTGCTCCACCAAACGCGACCTGTGAAGGTGAGACTAGCTGGTCATTTGCGGACCGCCCGGACCTAAGCCCTGGACCCGACCAGCGGCAGACGCTCTACTTCAGGCGCACCGCTGTGCCGGTAGCAAATACCACGACCATGCCGCCCTGTACCGACGGCATGCTGATCTCGAAATCCCCCCCCACTACCGCATCGGCTTGCAACTGGCGTGCCCGCGCCTTCAGTTCTTCGGTGGCCTGTTCCCGGGCTTCGCGCAGTGCGCTTTCCAGGGTTTGCGAACGGCCACCGAAGAAGTCGCGAAAACGTGCAAAGAAATCGCGCACGAAGTTGATGCCCTGCACCGATTCGGAGCTGACCACGCCCAGGTATTCGGCAATCGGGCGGCCTTCGAGCTGGCTGGTGGTGGAAATGATCATGGGGTGCACTCCATTGGCCTGGCAAAAGAGGCCGATTCTAACAGAGCGCAATTCCACTCGCAGATATGCCGTCATTGTGGGAGCGGGCGTGCCCGCGAAGCAGGCACCGCGGTGGTTGGCACGGGCTTCGCCCGTGTTCGCGGGCACGCCCGCTCCCACAGGGATTGCGCTGGCTTGCGATTTTCAGTCGGGCAGTGGTTGAAGGATCAACTACGCGCTGACCGCGCGCAGCCGTTGGCCAATGCGGGCGCCAAACACGTTCACCAGCAACCCAGCCATCACCAGCAATGCGCCCCAGCCCTGGGTCGCGGTCAAACGCTCGCCCAGCAACAACGCCGACGAACTCAGGCCAATCACCGGCACCAGCAGCGAGAACGGCGCCACCTTGCCGGCCGGGTGGCGCGACAGCAGCTTGCTCCACAGGCTGTAGCCGAGCATGGTGGCGACGAACGCCAGGTAAGCCAGGGCCAACACCGAACTCCAGCTGATATTGACAAGGGCATGGCCAATACGCTCCGGCCCCTCCAGCCACCAGGACAATGCCAGGAACGGCAGTGGCGGAATCAACCCGCCCCAGATCACCAGCGCCACCAGGTCAACCGAGCCAAAGCGCCGGGTAATGATGTTGCCCATGCCCCACATGGCGCCGGCACACAGGGTCAGCACCAGCGCCAGCATCGGCACATGCCCGCCGTCTTCGCTGCCGATAAGGGCCAGGCCGCTGGCGGCCACCAGCAGCCCCAGCACGCTGGCCAGGCGCAACCGCTCGCCAAGGAACAGCGCGGCAAAGCCGAGGGTGAAGAACGCCTGCGACTGCAGGATCAGCGAGGCCAGCCCCGGCGGCATGCCGCTGTACATGGCCTGGAACAGAAAAGCGAACTGGCCCAACGAAATGGTCGCACCATAGGCGATCAGCCAGCGCCAGGGCAGCTTGGGCCGCTTGACCAGCAAGATCGCCGGGAACGCCACCAGCAAGAAGCGCAATGCCCCCAGCAGCATCGGCGGCAACCCATCGAGGCCAACCTTGATGACCACGAAGTTGACTCCCCAGGCAACAATCACCACCAGGGCGATGAGCAGGTCCTTGAGCGGCATTGCGACATCCTTCTTCAAGCTTTCTAGACATATTTCGTTACAGCATAAGGCTATTCCTTCGACAGGGACCAGCACAGTTGCAACCCATCATTGCGCAACAGCACGACTGTTTCACTCGCAAGAGATGGCTTGACCACACTTGTATATACATGCTCATATCATGCGAGGTCATCCGCCTTGCGTCCCGCCGATGACTGACTCGCTTACACAAAAACAATGAAGCGGAGCCACTGAATGTCCAGCAAACCCGTACTCGAGCGGCGCTCGATCGACTACATACCCGAGACTGAACGCCATGGACGCGTGTACAGTCAGTTCACCCTGTGGCTCGGAGCCAACCTGCAGATCACGGCAATCGTGACCGGCGCCATGGCCGTGGTGCTCGGTGGCGACGTGTTCTGGTCGCTGATCGGCCTGCTGCTCGGTCAATTGATCGGCGGCGCGGTCATGGCCCTTCATGCCGCTCAAGGTCCTCGTCTGGGGCTGCCGCAGATGATTTCCAGCCGCGTGCAGTTCGGGGTCTACGGCGCGGCCATACCGATGGTGCTGGTATGCCTGATGTACCTGGGCTTCACCGCCACCGGCACGGTGCTCTCCGGACAGGCGATCGGCCAATTGCTCGACGTCAGCGACAGCACTGGCATCCTGATTTTCGCCAGCATAATCGTGCTCGCCACCCTGGCCGGATACCGGGTGATCCACTGGATCGGCCGAATCGCCAGCGTGCTGGGCATCATTGCCTTCGTCTACCTGTTCAGTCGCATCATGATGCTGGCCGACATCGGGCAGTTACTCGACAACCGCCACTTCAGTTGGGCATCGTTCCTGCTCGCCGTATCACTGGCTGCGTCCTGGCAGATCGCCTTCGGCCCCTATGTGGCCGACTACTCGCGCTATCTGCCAAGCAGTACATCGCCAGTGAGGACCTTCCTCGCCGCAGGCCTGGGCTCGGTGATCGGTGCCCAGGCATCAATGATCCTCGGGGTGTTCGCCGCCGCCATCGCCGGTGCCCAGTTCTCCGGTCACGAAGTGGCCTACATCGTCGGCCTGGGTGGCGCCGGTAGCACCGCAGCGCTGCTGTATTTCTGCATCGCCTTTGGCAAGGTCACCATCTCGACGCTGAACTCTTATGGCAGCTTCATGTGCATCGCAACCATCATCAGCGGCTTCCGCGGCCACCTGGCGATCAGCCGTGCGCAGCGCCTGCTGTTCGTACTGGGCATCGTCGGCGCCGCCACCCTGGTGGCCTTGCTTGGCCAGCATTCGTTTCTCAGCGCGTTCAAGTCCTTCATCCTCTTCCTGCTGACGTTCTTCGTGCCATGGAGCGCGGTCAACCTGGTCGACTACTACTTCATCACCAAGGAGCGTTACGACATCCCCGCCCTCGCCGACCCGCAAGGCCGATACGGCCGCTGGAACTGGCCTGGAATCATCGTCTACACCGTAGGCGTGTTGATACAGATGCCGTTCATCGACACCAAACTGTACACAGGGCCGCTGGTCGCGCACCTGGGCGGTGTGGATATCTCGTGGCTGATCGGCCTGGTAGTGCCGAGCGTGCTGTACTACTGGGTGGCGCGGCGTCGGGCGCAAGAGGCACCGCCAGCGATGATCGTGCCTGACGCACACTGAGCCCTCTCGCCATCAACGTAGAAATTCTTGCCCTCGCGCCGCAAACGCGATGCGAGGGCAAGACGGCTTTCACCGCGAGCGCGCCAATGTCAACGACGATAGTCCGGCGCGACTCGCTCCAGCATCCGCAACAACGCCGCCCACGCCAGCTGCAGCGCATCCGGATCCGCCAGCTCGCCCTGCTTCAACCCCCGCCCCGGATCATTGAACTGCCGCTCGGTATGCCTACACACTCCGGCGGGCGGTAAAATCACCTGCCCGACGCTCTGTGCCGCCAACTGGATCTCGCACGCCTTCTCCAGGTAGTACATGCGCAGGAATGCTTCGGCCACGCTGCGCCCGGTGGTCAGCAGGCCATGGTTGCGCAGGATCATCACCGGCTTGTCGCCCAGGTCCGCCACCAGCCGTCGCTGCTCATCCATGTCCAGCGCAATCCCTTCATAGGCGTGGTACGCCACCTTGCCATAAAACTCCATGGACATCTGGTTGAGCGGCAGCAGCCCACATTCCAGCGCCGCCACCGCACAACCTGCCCGGGTGTGGGTGTGCAGCACACAACGGGCATCCTCGCGGGCAGCATGGATGGCGCTGTGGATGACGAAACCGGCCGGGTTGACCGGGTGCGGCGTCGCTTCCACTGGCCGGCCTTGCAGGTCGATCTTCACCAGGCTGGAGGCCGTGATCTCATCGAACAGCAAGCCGTACGGGTTGATCAGGAAGTGGTGCTCCGGCCCCGGCAGGCGCAGGGAAATATGGGTGAAGATCAGGTCGCTCATGCGGAAGTGGGCGATCAGCCGATAGCAGGCGGCCAGCTCCTGGCGCAGGCTTTGTTCCGTTGCGGTCATCATTGTTATTCCTTTGCAGAACGCTATTTGCTGGCCCACGCATTGAAGCGCTGTTCCAGCTCTTCGCCATGGTCGACCCAGAATTCCACATTCATCGCCAACGCCCCCTGCAGGTTCTGCGGCGAAGTAGGCACCCAACTGGCCAGGGACGGGTCGAGCTTCGCTGCCGCCTGGGTGTTGGTCGGCCCATAGGGGATCTGCTGCACATAACGCACCTGGGTGTCCGGCTGGTTGGCGAAGGCGATCAGCCGCTTGGCCTGGTCGACATGCCGCGAGCCCTTGATGATCGCCCAGTAATCCATGCCATACAGGCTGCCAGGCCAGACCACTGCCAGCGGGCTGCCCTGCTGGGCCGCCACGGCGATGCGCCCGCTGTAGGTCGAGGTCATCACCACATCACCCGCCGCCAGCCACTGGGCAGGCTGGGCCCCGGCGTCCCACCACTGGATATGCGGCTTGAGTTCGCTGAGTTTGGCAAAGGCACGCTCGACCCCGGCCGGAGTGGCCAGTACCTTGTATACATCCTCGACCTTGACCCCGTCGGCGAGCAGGGCGAACTCCAGGTTGTACACCGCACGCTTGCGCAGGCCGCGCTTGCCCGGGTACTTGCTCACGTCCCAGAAGTCGGCCCACGACGCAGGCGCCTGGGCCAGCTTGCTGCGGTCATAGGCAATAGCCACGCTCCATACCAGCGCGGCCGAGCCGCAGGCTTGTGCCGCGTCGGCAATCAGTTCACCCGCATGGCCCATGCGCTGCCAGTCCAGCTGCTCGTAAATGCCCTCGTCGCAGCCACGCATCAGGTCAGGCCCTTCGATCTGCACCACGTCCCAGTCGACATTGCCCGTGTCGGCCATTACCTGGATCCGTGCCATTTCGCCGTTGTACTCGCTCTGGATCAGCTTGCTGCCATCCTGGGCACTGAACGGTTTGAAAATCGCCTCGTCCTGGGCTTTCTGGCCGGCACCACCATAGCCGACCACGACCATCTGCGGCGCCGCTTGCGCACTGCCCAGGCCCATGGCCAGCAACGCTGCGCAAAGGCTGCTTACACGTGGGAATACCTGCATCGTAGTTGCCTCCTGCCGGTGCCCGAGGGGCCCGTTTTCTTGTTGTTGTGAGGTCAGGCCCTCGCCATGAGGGTGAGAAAAACCTAGTCGTCGACCAGTAAAAAAACAAGTTGATTTTTTACTTACGCTACACTTTCATAAAAAAACAAGAACAACACCGCACCGGAGCCGCCTGTATGCAGACCGCCTTCCCTCACCTGTTCGAAGCCTTGCAGATCCGCGGCAAACGCTTGAAGAACCGCATCATGTCCACCGGCCACGACACCTGCCTGCCTACCGACAACCTGGTTAACGACAAGCTCATCGCCTACCAGCGCGCCCGCGCCGCCGGTGGCGTCGGCCTGATCGTGCTGCAGGTGGCCGGGGTGCATGACAGAGCCCGCTACACCTCGCATGTGCTGATGGCCACCGACGATGCCTGCATCGACGGCTATCGCCAGCTTGCCGAGGCCTGCCATGAGCATGGCACCGTGGTGCTGTCGCAACTGTTCCACCCCGGGCGGGAGATCATGGAGTCGGCGGACGGCTTGCTGGCGGTGGCCTACTCGGCGTCCGCGGTGCCCAATGAACGCTTCCGGGTGATGCCACGCGCGCTGGACCAGGCAATGATTGACGAGATCGTCCAGGGCTATGCCAGCGCTGCCCGCCGCCTGCACCAGGCCGGGCTGGATGGCGTTGAAGTGGTAGCCAGCCATGGCTACCTGCCTGCGCAGTTCCTCAACCCGCGGGTGAACCAGCGCACGGATGGCTACAACGGTGAGCTCGAACAGCGCCTGCGGTTCCTGCGCGAAGTGCTGGCCGCCGTACGCGTGGCCACCGACGAGCAGTTCATCATCGGCCTGCGCATCAGTGCCGACGAGCGCGACAGCCAGGGGCTGAGCGAGGACGAATCGCTGGCTGCAGCGGTTGCCTTGCAGGGCCAGCTCGACTACCTGCACATCGTGGCCGGCACATCGGCATCCCTGGGCGGCGCCGTGCATATCGTGCCGCCGATGGCCATTCAACCGGCCTACCTGGCCCGGGAGGCCGGCACCTTCAAGCAGCACCTGGGCATCCCGCTGTTCGTCACCGGGCGCATCAACCAGCCCCAGGAAGCCGAACTGATCCTGGCCCGTGGCCAGGCCGATGTCTGCGGCATGACCCGTGCGCTGATCTGCGACCCGCAGATGCCGAACAAGACCGAGCATGGCCAGGTCGAGGACGTACGTGCCTGTATCGCCTGCAACCAGGCTTGCATCGGGCACTTCCACCGTGGCCTGCCCATTTCCTGCATCCAGCGGCCGGAAACCGGCCGCGAATTGCAGTACGAGCAACTGTCCATCACCACTCACCCCAAGCGCATCCTCGTGGCCGGTGGCGGGCCCGCCGGCATGAAAGCCGCCGCCGTGGCCGCTGCGCGCGGGCATCAGGTCACGCTGTACGAGGCCGGCCCGCAGCTCGGTGGCCAGGTGCTGCTGGCCCAGTTGCTGCCACGGCGCAGCGAGTTCGGTGGCGCCAGCACCAACTTGCAGCGGGAAATGGCCCTGGCAGGCGTGGAAGTGGTGCGCAACACCCGGGTCGAACGCGCACTGGTCGAACGAGAACGCCCCGACCTGGTGATCGCGGCCACCGGTGCCACCCCCTACTGGCCGGCCTTCGAGCGCACCGGTGAGCTACAGGTGGTGGATGCCTGGCAAATACTGCGCAATGAAGCAAAACCGGGTCGCTCGGTGCTGGTGATCGACTGGCGCTGCGACTGGATCGGCCCAGGCATCGCCGAACGCCTGGTACGCGAGGGCCACCAAGTGCAACTGGCGGTCAATGGCACCCATTGCGGCGAAAGCCTGCCGCTGTACGTGCGCGACCAACTGGCCGGCGAGCTGCATCGCCTGGGTATTCCCGTCACACCGTATGCCCGCCTGTATGGCAGCGACGACAACACGGTGTACCTGCAGCACACCGCCAGCGGCGAACCGATGATCTTCGAAGGTATCGATACCCTGGTACTGTGCCTGGGCCATCAACCGGAAGACCGCCTGGCCACGGAGCTGGCCGGCCTGGTCGAGGTGCGCCGCATTGGCGACTGCCTGGCACCGCGTACTGCCGAGGAAGCGATTCACGATGGCCTGACGGTTGCCTGGGCGCTCTGAGGCTGTACATACTGCGGCTTTTCACGATGGACCGACGTGCATGAGCCAACTCCCCCAGCCCCCCGCCAGCGAAGCCGGGGGCGCCGCGCCGCAGTTTCTCGGCAGCCGCATTCGCGGCCTGCGCAAACGCCGTGGCATGACCCTGGCGGAGCTGGCCACGCACAGTGAACTGACCGCGGGCTACATCAGCCAGCTGGAGCGCAACCTCTCCTATCCATCGATTCCGGCGCTGTTCAACATCGCCCGCAGCCTGGGGGTGACCATCCAGTGGTTCTTCGCCAGCGAAGCCACCACTGCGCCCGAGGACCAGGGCTATGTGGTACGGCGCAACAGCCGCCTGAGCGTGCATTACGAAGATGGCATCGTCGATCAACTGCTCACGCCCCAGCCCAACCGCCAGCTGGAAATCCTGCATTCGCGCTTCCCTCCGGGCAGCTACAGCCAGCAGAGCTACAGCCACGACGGTGAAGAGGCCGGCTACATCCTCAGCGGCAGCTTCGAGCTGTGGGTGGGCGAGCGGCATTTCCAGCTGGGTGAAGGGGACAGTTTCAGCTTCTCGAGCCAGGAACCGCACCGCTATGGCAACCCCGGCGAGGTGGATGCCGTGGTGATCTGGGTGATCACGCCGCCAACATTCTGAAGCATGCTCGCTCCCCAACATCCAGCAACAGGGTCTACCTTGTTACCCGAACTTCAGAGGAGCACAACCATGAAGCAGATCCTGATCATTGGCGCGGGCTTTGCCGGCCTGTGGAGCGCGCTCAGCGCCGTCCGCCAGCTTGACCTCCATGGCCGCAAGGATGTCGAGGTCACCTTGCTTGCACCCCAGGCCGAGCTGCATGTGCGCCCGCGCTTCTACGAACCCGACGTCCATGCCATGGCCGCGCCATTGCAAGAGCTGTTCGATGCCGTCAACGTCCGCTTCGTGCAGGGCACGGCCTTCCACATCGATGAAGCGGCCCGCCGCGTCAGCTACCGCACCCGCAGCGGTACCCAGTGCGCCCTGCCCTACGATCGCCTGATCATGGCCTGCGGCAGCGTGCTCAACCGGCCCGACATGGTCGGCATCGAGCATGTGTTCGATGTCGACAAGCTCGACAGCGCCGCGCGCCTGGAAACCCACCTGAAGTCACTGGCGAACCTGCCCGACACACCGGCGCGCAATACCGTGGTGGTGGCCGGCGGTGGCTTTACCGGCATCGAGACCGCCACCGAACTGCCGGCCCGCCTGCGCGAAATCCTCGGCGAGGACGCGGCGTTGCGCGTGGTGGTGGTCGACCGTGGGGCGAGGATTGGCGCGGCCCTGGGTGACGGCATCCGCCTTGCCATCGAGCAGGCCTCCGAGGCCCTGGGCGTGGAGTGGATCTGTGGCGCCACGGTAGCCTCGGTCGACCCTGCCGGCGTGCTGCTGGACAACGGCCAGCGCATCGACGCCAGCACGGTGATCTGGACCGTGGGTTTCAAGGCCAACCCGCTCACCGAGCAGATCAGTGGCGAGCGCGACCGCCAGGGCCGCTTGCATGTCGACGGCAATCTCAAGGTGAAAGGCAATGATGCCGTGTACGCGGCAGGTGATGTGGCCTATGCCGCCTGCGACGAGCTTGGCAATTACGCGGTGATGTCCTGCCAGCATGCGATTCCGCTGGGGCGTCATGCGGGCAACAATGCGGCGGCCGAGCTGATTGGCGTGGCACCGAAGACCTACAGCCAGCCCAAGTACGTGACCTGCCTGGACCTTGGGGCCTGGGGGGCGGTGTATACCGAAGGGTGGGAACGCACGGTGTCGCCACCGGAAGACAAGGCCGAGGCCAAGGTGTTGAAGGCGCAGATCAATACCGTGTGGATCTATCCGCCGGCGGCCGAACGTGCTGCGGCGCTGGCGGCGGCTGACCCGGCTATTCCAGTCGCGTGACACAAGGCCGCTCCTACATTCGATCGCGTACCTTCGATCAGGCAGCAGCAAACAGCTCGTTGGCAATCTGCGCCTGGGCAGCATCGATCGCCTGGCTGCGGTGCTCAGGGCCATAGGCCAGGCCATGAGCGCGGACGATTTCCAGGTCGGTGACACCAATGAAGCCCAGGAATACCTTGAGGAAGTCCTCATGCCCGGCGCCAGTCGGCTGGCCAGCGTGCAGGCCACCGGCGGTGGACACCAGCACTACCTTCTTGTTGCCGCACAGGCCTTCCGGGCCGGCTTCGGTGTAGCGGAACGTCTTGCCGGCGACGGCAACGCGGTCGATCCAGGCCTTGAGCTGGGTCGGCACGGTGAAGTTGTACATCGGCGCACCAATCACCACGGCATCGGCAGCCAGGAACTCTTCCAGGGTTTCCGCGCTCAGCTTGGCTTCGAAGGCCTGGGCTGCGTCGCGCATGTCTTCCGGGGTGCCAGCCGCTACCAGGGTAGCCGCGGAAAAGTGGGCGATGGCGTCAGCGGCCAGGTCGCGGTACACCACTTCCACGCTCGGGTCGGCGGCTTTCCAGGCTTCGACCACTTCGCGGCTCAGTTGGCGGGAGGCGGAATTGTCGCCCAGGATGCTCGAATCGATATGCAACAGTTTCATGGGACTCTCCTGTGAATGAAGACCGCGACGTTGGGCGATCACGATGGGGAGAATCCTACCGACATCAACAATAGCTGATAAGGCAGCAAAAATGCGTTAGTTTGTCCTACAGGTGGAACAGTGAGACATTCCCATGCAAGACCTCAACGACCTTTTCTACTTCGCCCGCGTGGTAGAAGCCGGCGGTTTCGCCGCAGCCGGCCGCCAGCTGGGCATCCCCAAGTCGCGCCTGTCGCGGCGCATCGCCGAGCTTGAAGAACGCCTGGGCACGCGCCTGCTGCAACGCACTACACGGCAACTGAAGCTCACCGCGGTGGGCGAGCGCTACCTGCACCACTGCCAGGCCATGCTGCTGGAAGCCGAAGCCGCCGACGAGGCCGTGGCCAGCATGAGCAGCGAACCGCGCGGGCGCTTGCGGGTGTCCTGCCCGGTGGCATTGGCCCACGCCTTCCTGCCGGATGTGATCAGCCGCTTTCTCGCGCAGTACCCGCTGGTGCAACTGGACATGGTGCTGCTCAACCGCCGGGTCGACCTGATTTCCGAAGGGATCGACGTGGCCCTGCGCGTACGCGACCTAGGCGATGAAGACCCGGCCCTGGTCACCCGCCGTCTGCGCCAGGCGCAGATGCAGCTGGTTGCAGCGCCCGGTTTCGCCGACCACATCCGCGAACCGGGCCAACTGGCCTCATTGCCGGTGCTGGGCGCTGCCGAGGCTGACCGGCTGGTACACTTCCGCCTGTTCGGCCCCCATGGCAAACAGCAGGAAATCGCCCTGGAACCGCGCCTCGCCATCGATGATTTCGTAGTACGTAATGCTGCTGTACGGGCAGGCCTAGGGTTTACCGCGCTGCCCAGCATGTTCTGTGAAGAAGAACTGGCGCGCGGCGAACTGGTGCGCCTGCTGCCGGACTGGTCGCTGCCGGGTGGCTACCTGCAGGCGGTGTACCCGCACCGGCGCGGCTTGCTGCCTGCGGTACGGGTATGGATCGACCACCTGGCGGCGTCGTTCGAGGCCTGTGGAGAAAAGTATGTCTGAGCGGAACATGAGCGAAGCCCAGGTGGCAGCGTTCTGCCTGAGCCTGCCGGGTGCGCGGGAAGACTACAAATGGGGCGGCATCCGGGTGTTCTCGGTGGCCGGCAACAAGATGTTCGCGGTGCTCGACCTGGCGGGTGCGGGGTTGTCGTTCAAGGTGGCCGACGAACTGTTTCTCGGCTATTGCGATCGCCCGGGGGTGCGGCCTGCGCCGTACCTGGCGCGGGCGCGGTGGATCAGCATGGCATCGCCCTACCCAATGGGGCGTGAGGAGCTGTGTGATCTGTTGCAACGCTCGCACCAGCTGGTGGTGCGGCGGTTGCCAAAGCGGTTACAGGTGGGGTTGGTAATCTAGCCAGCCTGTGCCGGCCTCTTCGCGGGCTTGCCCGCTCCCACAGGGTTTTCACTGCCCTCAAGACCTGTGGAATACCTGTGGGAGCGGGCAAGCCCGCGAAGAGGCGGCACAGTCAAACATCAACTGAAGGGCAGATACCGCCCGCCAAGAAACAGCCAGTCCGCCCAGAACACCTGGTGCACCAGCACAATCCCCCAGAACACCAGCTGGTACGACACCTTTCGCGTCTTGTGCCGATACAGCTGCTGCGCCAGCAGTGCCCCCGGCCAGCCGCCCAGCAGCTCACTGGCATGCAGCACCTTCTCGGGCGTACGCCAGGCCTGGGTACGCGCCTGCTGTTTGTCCTGCCAATACAGCAACAGGCTGATCAGGCTCATTGCCGGGTACAGCGCCAGCGGCCACCAGGCCTGGTCGACCCAGGCCATGCGCGCCGCGCCCAGGCCCGGCAGCAGGCACAGCAGGCCCAACAGCAGCAGCTTCAAGCGCACATTACGTACGCCCTCCCCCCTTTGCCCCCGCGCTGCCTCAGCCATGAGCCGTCGCCCAGTCAACCCAACCGAACTGCCAGGTCGCCAGGATCAGCAGGCCAAAGGCAATGCGGTACCAGGCGAACACCGCGTAGCTGTGGTTGGCAATGAACTTGAGCAAGCCACGCACGGCAATCATGGCAAAGATGAACGAGGTCACGAAGCCGATGGCAAATACCGGCAGGTCGCCGGGCTGGAACAGGTCGCGGTACTTGTAGCCCGAATACACCGCCGCACCGACCATGGTCGGCATCGCCAGGAAGAACGAGAACTCGGTCGCTGCCTTGCGCGACAGGCCGAACAGCAGGCCACCGATAATGGTCGAGCCGGAGCGCGAAGTGCCCGGGATCATCGCCAGGCACTGGATGAAGCCGATCTTCAGCGCGTGGCTCCAGCGCATGTCGTCCACGTGGTCCACCTCCACACGGTGCTCGCGGCGCTCGGCCCAGAGCATGATCACCCCGCCCACCACCAGCGCAGCCGCCACGGTGATCGGGTTGAACAGGTATTCGTGAATCAGGTCGGCGAACAGCACGCCCAGCACCACTGCCGGCAGGAACGCCAGCAACAGGTTACCGGTGAAACGCCGCGCCGTGGGCTGGCTGGTCAGGCCGAAGACCACATCGAAGATCTTGCCGCGAAACTCCCACACCACCGCCAGGATCGCCGCCAGCTGAATGATGATGTTGAAAGCCATGGCCCGTTCGCCACCAAACCCGATCAGGTCGGCGACGATGATCTGGTGGCCGGTACTGGAGATCGGCAGAAACTCCGTCAGCCCTTCGACCACGCCTAAGATGATTGCCTGGAAGGCAGTCCAAAAATCCATCGTTCCCCCGATGGAGCGCTGCTCGTGCAGGCCCCTTGTTCTTGATTTGCTTGAAGTTGCCGCACGCGGCCCGGCTGTTTTACAGCGACTGTTGGGCGCAATGCCAGTAGAAAAGTTCACGCCGCCTAAAGGTTTCATCTTGCGCGGCCGAAATCCTGGCAGAGCGCCTTTGCAATCGCCTTGTACAAACTGCTGCAGACTATTGGATGGATAGCACTTAGCCATTAGTCGAGTGGGGGCGTGGCGCAAAGCATGCTTGGATGCGCCTGAATAAAAAGAACAATGCGGGAGCTGTGGTATGAAAACCCTGAGATCGATGTCTATCAGCCGCCGTCTGTGGCTGATCCTTTTGGTGGCGGTGGCCATGCTGGTGGTATTGGGCCTGCTGATGCTGCGCCAGATCCACGGTGACCTGTACCAGGCCAAAGCGGAAAAGACCCGCCACGTGGTACAGACCGCAGCCGGTGTGCTGGCCTATTACCAAGGCCTGGAAGCAGCCGGCACACTCAGCCGCGAAGCGGCCCAGCAACAGGCGCTGCAAGTGGTACGCGCGCTGCGCTACGACCAGAACGACTACTTCTGGATCAACGACCTGGGGCCGAAGATGATCATGCATCCGGCCAACCCCAAGCTCGACGGCCAGGACCTGTCGGCCATCCGCGACCCCGACGGCTTTGCCGTGTTCAACGAGATGGTCGCCCTGGCCCGGCAGCAGGACGCCGGGCCGGTCAACTACCGCTGGCCCAAGCCCGGTGCCAGCGAGCCGGTGGCCAAGACGTCCTACATCCAGCTGTTCAAGCCCTGGGGCTGGATCATCGGCTCAGGCGTGTATGTCGACGACGTGCAGGCCGAATTCGCCCGCCAGTTGCGCGACGCCTCGCTGGTGGGCGTGGCCATTGCCCTGCTGATGGCGCTGGTGGTCATGCTGATTGCCCGCAGCATCGCCCGCCCGTTGCAGGAAGCGGTGCAGGCCATGGGCAACATCGCCAGCGGCGAAAGCGACCTGACCCGGCGCCTGGACACTCACGGCCGTGACGAAATCACCCACCTGGGCGAACACTTCAACCGCTTCAACGGCAAGCTGCAAGGGGTGGTCGGCCAGTTGCAAGGGGCGGCCCATGCCCTGGCCCGGTCCGCCGGGCATGTCGGCGACAATGCCGGTGCCGCGCAACAGCACAGCGCCCAGCAATCGCTGCAGATGGACCAGGTGGCCACTGCGGTCAACGAAGTGACCTACGCCGTGCAGGACGTGGCCAAGACCGCCGAACAGGCCGCTGGCGAAATGCGCACCGCGCAACAGCAGGTAGCACACGGCCAGGAAGCCATTCACGGCAGCCTGGCGCAGATCGACCGGCTGTCGCTGACCATCGACCAGGCCGTGCAGGTGATCCGCGACCTGGCCGGGCACAGTACGCGCATCGGTGGTGTGCTGGACGTGATCCGCTCCATCGCCGAACAGACCAACCTGCTGGCGCTGAACGCAGCCATCGAGGCGGCGCGGGCCGGCGAGCAAGGCCGTGGCTTTGCCGTGGTCGCCGATGAGGTGCGCCTGCTGGCCCAGCGCACGGCGCAGTCGACGGCCGAGATCCATACCATGATCGAGCACCTGCAAAGCCAGTCGGACGCTGCGGTCAAGGCCATCGACACCAGCAGCGAGGCCTCGCGCCAGACCGTCGAGCAGGCCCGCGAGGCCGGTGCCAGCCTGGATGCCATCAACCAGTCGCTGAACAACCTCACTGCGTTGAATGCCTCCATTGCCAGCGCCACCTTGCAACAGTCACACGTGGTCGAAGAGATCAACCGCAACGTGCTGGATACTGCCGGGTTGTCCCAGCAGACCGCCGATGCGGCGCGGCAATCCAGCGATGCCGGGATGGCGCTGGGGCAACTGAGCGAAGAGCTGGAGCAGTTGTTGCGGCAGTTCCGGGTATAAGGTTGAGAATGCCGGGGGCGCTTTGCGCCCCTTTCGCGACACAAGGCCGCTCCTACAGACGATCGCGTCCCCCTGTAGGAGCGGCCTTGTGTCGCGATGGGCTGCAAAGCAGCCCCAAAGACCCCACCGCCCTACACCTTCCCCGGCCGACCCGCTACAATCGCGCCCCTCCCCCGCAGTCTCCAAGGATCGCCGATGTCCGGCCTTGAACTCATCGCCGCCGTCCTCGGCGTCACCGCTGTCTGGCTCACGGTCAAGCAGAACGCCTGGTGCTGGCCGATCGGCCTGGTCATGGTGCTGATCTATGGCTGGCTGTTCTACGAGGTGAAGCTGTACTCGGGCATGCTGCTGCAAGTGGCCTATGCCATCCTGCAGGTCTACGGCTGGTGGCAATGGAAGCGCCCGGGCCATGCTGAAGACGCCCGCCAGGTCACCCGCCTGCAGCGCCCGGCATTGCTCGCCGGCCTGGCCGGCGGGGTGCTGCTGAGCGCCGCCCTGGGCGCAGCCATGGCCACCTGGACCGACGCCGCCCTGCCCTGGCTGGATGCCACCCTGACCGGCTTCAGCCTGGTGGCACAACTGTGGATGGCGCAGAAGCGCCTGCAGTGCTGGCCGCTGTGGGTGGTGGTAGACATCATCTACGTGGGCCAGTACCTGCACCAGCAGCTGTACTTCACCGCAGGCTTCTTCGCCGTGCTCACCCTGATTGCCGTGCGTGGCTGGCTGGAATGGCGCCGTGACCCGGCGTTGGTGCAGCCATGAGCGCGGCACAATCCATGAAAGTACTGGTGCTGTGCGGCCCGGAATCCAGCGGCAAGAGCTGGCTCAGCGGGGTAATCCAGGCGCATTTCGGCGGCGTGGTGGTGGCCGAATACGTGCGCCACTTCATCGACCAGGAATGCCGCGACACCTGCTATGCCGACATCCCTGCCATCGCCCGCGGCCAGCTGGCCTGGGAAGACCACGCCCGCGAGCAGGCACCGCCGCTGCTGATTCTCGACACCCATCTGCTCAGCAACATGCTCTGGAGCCACGCCCTGTTCGGCGACTGCCCGGCCTGGCTGGAGCAGGCGCTGCTGGCACGGCATTACCACCTGCACCTGCTGCTGAGCCCGCAAGGGGTGGATTGGGTTGCCGATGGCCAGCGCAGCCAGCCCGAACTGCGCGACCGCCAGCGCTTTTTCGACGACAGCCTGCACTGGCTGCAACGGCATGACCAGGCGTACAAAATAATTGAGGGCAATTGGCCACAACGCCAGTTGCTGGCACTGCAAACAGTGGCTAAGCTCATTGGTAGCGATGCGCCATCCTGCCCCACCGAGTGTTAATCCACCGACACACCCCTGTGGGGCGAAGCCCCTGAAAACATGGGGTTTTGCGGGGCGTCGAAGGTAGTGTCAAGGCGCTGAAACACTCCTGCAAAAACCCTTCCAATCAAGGCCAACACGGGCTTTGCCTGCACCGCTCGCCGCTGCCTGTTTCAACCCTGACACAGAATACGCCGCAGCTTGGCATGGTAATCACCTTAAGCTTTTGATCTGAAAACGCTTCTCAAAAGCGGCACACCTTCTGCTGCCTGGTTTGCATCGCTGAACCGGGCCAGCGCTCATTGAAGGAGTTGCCGTCGTGAGGAAAACTGACAAACGCCTCTATCACCTATTGCTGATGGGCTGTGTGCTGGCCTCGTTGAGCCTGACGGCCGAGGCCGACAACGGCATCATCGTGATAACCCGTGATGTGCAGACACGCAACGCCGTTGTCCCGCCGTTACGACCCGACCCCAACCCCACCACCGTCAATGCCAACCCTTCCGCCCACATCCTCAAGCAAACCAACGAACTGAGTGATGGCGACTTCGCCAACATCAGCAGCGGTGCGGGTATCAGTACCCTGATTACCCAGCAGACCAACAACCTGGGCGGCAACCTCAACAACCAGTCCCAGCTGCCCAACCTGGCCGGTGGCCGAGGCACGGGCTCGGGCAATGGCATCTCGAACATGGTCAATTCGAGTGTGCAGCGCGGCCTGGCGCCGCTGCAGATCCTGACCGGAGGCAAGTGAGATGAAGCACACGCTGCTGATCCTGGTCACGCTGTGCAGTACATCGACCTTCGCGCAATCCCCGGTTCCCGTGATCAACAACGCCGACATCGACAGCTCGGGCAGCCGTTACCTGGGCAACCTGTCGGTCAACCAGGCGGCTGGCGACCAACAGCAACAGGCCAACGCACGCGCCTTCGCCGTTGGGCCCGAGGCCAGCGCCACCACGCAGATCCGCCAGCGCCTGAACACCCCTGCAGACCCCGCAATGAACGCACGCTCGACCATACAAGGCGACGCCTTCAGCAACGGTAGCGGCGCACTGGGGGTCAACCAGAGCGCCGGCGCCAACACCCAGCAAGCGAACGCACTGAGCATCAGTATCGGTGCCCAGCCGCAAAGCATCGACGACAGCGTCCTCATGCAGCAGAACGTGGCGCTGCTCAACAACTCCGGTCCGATTGACACTTCAACTGGCCATCGCCAGGTCACCACCAGTGACCAGGCCTTCACCGGTAGCCGTGGAGTGATTCAGTTGAACCAGAGTGCCGGGGTGGGAAACCGCATGGCCAACACCCTGAGCATCCGGGTCGCGGATTGACCCTGCCAGTCAAGAACGACACTTAACCTAATCGTACGGAGAATCACCATGAAACCCTCGATGGCAATCAAGCCTCTGGTTTTCGCAATTGCTGCGGTCATGGCTGTTGCTGTACAAGCTGATCAGAACGACCGGCGTGGCGGGCACCACAATGGTCACCACAACAACGGGCAGCACACGCCTCCTCCCACCAGGATCCCTGTGTTTGCCACCGCCAACGCCATGGACAGCCAGCGCAGCACCGGCAACACCATCACCAACCAAGGCACCATCAACGAAGCCGAGATGAGTAGCTCGGCTTCGGGTGCCAGCGGCAACGTAGGTGTCAACGTGGCGGCCGGTAACGGCAACCAACAGGACAACGCTGCGGCCATTGCCAACGCATCGTCCGAATCCAGCCTGGACAACAGCTTCGTGTTCGGCTCCGCCGAAGCCACCGCTGACGTTCGCCAGTTCAGCAACAACAACCGTGTCGACAACTGGTCCACCCAGAACTCGGCGGTCATGACTGGCTCGGCCGATGGTGCAGAGGGTAACGTCGGCGTCAACATCGCTGGCGGCGACCTGAACCAGCAGAAGAACACCATGGCCATCGCCAACACCGGTGCCCCGCTGGGCAATGCCACTGCCACCGCCTCTGCCGACCAGAACGGCCCAGGCCTGACGGTGAACAACGGCGCCGACCGCACCTACCGGGTGGATACGCTGACCATCACCACCACCAAGAGCGGTTCCAGCTCGCGTGAGGGCACGTTCAACTCGACCGACGACCGCAGCTCGTCCTCAAGCTTCAGCGTGGCCGGCTCGCAAAGTGCCAGTTCCAGTGGTTCCAATGGCTGGACCTCCAGTGGTTCGAGCAGCATGAATGCCAGTGGCTCCAAGACCTCCAGTGCCAGCGGGTCGAACAGCTCCAGTGCCAGTGGTTCCAATAGCTCCAGTGCCAGCGGCTCCAACAGCTGGAATGCCAGTGGCTCGGTTGGCGCCACTGCCAGTTCGTCCAGCAGCTCCAGCCTGAATGCCACCCTGGCAGCCGCAGCCGATGCCAGCCGCACCGTGACCACCGATGACGGCCGTCGCGAACGCACCCGCACCGACAGCTTCGATGCATCGCTCAACGCATCGCTCAATGTCGATGTAGACCGCACACGTGACAGCTCGTACGACGCATCGTTCGAGAAAGCGTTCGACTCGTCATTCGACAAGTCGAACGAGTCTTCCTTCGACCGTAACCACGAATCGTCGTACGACAAGACTCGCGCATCGGCCTACGAGAAGTCTCGCGACTCCTCGTATGAGAAGGCTCACGAGTCGACCTATGCCAACGCATCGGAATCGGCGTTTGAAAAGTCTGGCGAGAAATCGTCTCAATCGTCGAACGACGTGTCGAAGAGCTACAGCGAAAGCAGTGCCTACGACTTGAGCAATACCGTGTCCTTCCAAGTGCTGACCCCGACCGGCTGGGCCAACCCTGTTACCAACACTGCAACCCTTAGCGGTTCGGTGAACGGTGGCAGCGGCAACCTGGGCGTGAACGTGGCAGCCGGTGTGGGCAACCAGCAGAGCAACTCGCTGGCCATCTCCAACACCTCGTTCTGATCGCTGTGCTTGAGGCCCCCTTCGGGGGGCCTTTCTTCAACAGAACCGGAAGGCATCCGATCATGCGCATCATTGCCCTGGCGTTTTTGCTGTGCCTGGCCAGCGTGAGCGAAGCGGCGCAAATGCCGCTGTCCGTCCTCCCGGGCGGCGCCGTGGTGTTCAAGCCCATCCAGAGCGTACGCGAGCGCAAGTTCGCCGACCTGGTACAACAGAAGACCGACTTCAGCTGCGGCGCCGCCGCGCTGGCCACCATCCTGCGCCAGGCCTACTGGCTGGACGTGGACGAACAACAGATCATCGAAGGCATGCTGGCCCACGCCGACCAGGACCTGGTGCGCACGCAAGGCTTCTCGATGCTCGACATGAAACGCTACGTGGAAAGCCTGGGGATGCGTGCCCGCGGCTACCGGGTGGCGCCCGAGACCCTGCACAGCGTGCGCATCCCGGTCGTGGTGCTGATGGACGTGCGCGGCTACAAGCACTTCGTGGTCATGCAGAAGGTCGACAAGGGCTGGGTGTACATCGGTGACCCGGTACTGGGCCACAAGCGCTACAAGGTCGACGACTTTCTCAAGGGCTGGAACGGCATCATCTTCGCCGTGATCGGCCAGGGCTACGACAAGAACAACATCCTGCTCGACCCGCCCCTGCCCCTGACCGCCAAGGGCCGGGTGAACAACTTCACCCCGGTGCAGGATGCAGAGCTGCTGGACTTCGGGTTCATCAAAAGCGACTTCTTCTAACGACTCTTGCAACGACAAGGAGCACGAGGCTCCGGGGAGCACCCCAATGAAGAATGCATTCTGGCTTGCAATCGCATGCCTGACCGTCAGCCTTCCTACCCAGGCCGAAACCTTCAAGCCCATCGAGCTGAAGGACCATGAGCTGGCGACCTTGCGTGGCCGCTACGTGATGCCGGGGCGGATCGTGAGTTTCGGTATTGTCATGTCCAGCACCTGGCAGAATGCCAAAGGGGACGTGATCGGCGCGACGAGCACGATGCAGATTCAGCAGTCGACCATCAAACCGCAATTCTACGTGTCGTTGATCGACGAAAGCGGCACTGGCACAGCGTCAGCTGGAGCCACGGCACCGGGCACCGGTACCGTTACAGGCGGCGCCGGCCTCAACACCACAGAGGGTGTTACCCAGGTGGTACGCGCAGCTGGCGACAACAATACCGCCTACAACAATGTCGCCATCAATGTTTCCAAGGCCGACCAGGCGCCTACCGCGCAGCCACATGGCCAGGCACTGGCCAACGGCCAGACACTGACAGGCGCAAACGGCGCAGGGGCGCTGAGTGTGTCCGCCAGCGGCGTAGGGGTACAGTTCAATATCAGTGCCAGTAACAACCAGGGCAGCAGCGTGCAGCGCCTGGCGCAGGGTGGCCTGATGCAGAACTCGACGCTGCTGGGCAATGGCAACCGGGTCAATAACGTCACCACGCTCAATGTAGTGATGCGCGAAAGCGTGCCGACAGCCGCGTCGCTGAACGGTAGCCTCGATCAGCTCAAAGGTCTTCGCACATTTGGATACTGATCTACGCTCAGTCTCATCAAAAGTAGTCGGCAGGGACGGCAATTCCATGCACCGATCTTTATCGCTCAAAGCTTTTGTGTGTTTGTCCACCTTGGCCCCGGCCACATTGCTTTACGCCGCAGCCGACCCTCAGGTCGAGGCTCTCAAGCAGGAACTGATGGAACTGAAACAACGCTACGAAGCCCAGCAGCAAGCGCTGATGGTGCTGGAGCAGCGCGTGCGCCAGGTAGAAGAAACCCCGGCAGCCCCCCCACCCAAACGCCTGGTCAGGTCCCCGGCCGAAGGGGTCAAGGGTGCACAGACGGTGGCTTCGGGTGCACCGGGCACCACCGGCAGCTCCTATGGCCAGGCGCTGACCGCCGACGCTGAACCGGCTCAGAGCGTGTCCAACCTGTACGATGAGGCCAGCGGCTTCTTCGGCGGCGGCAAGTTCAGCTTCGAGACCGGTGTCACCTATACCCACTACGATACCCGGGCGCTTGTGCTCAACGGCTTCCTGGCGCTGGACTCGATCTTCCTCGGCAGTATCAACCTTGACCGGGTTAAGGCAGATAACTGGACCCTGGACATGACTGCCCGCTACAACCTCGCCCAGCGCTGGCAGTTCGACATCAACGTCCCGGTGGTGTACCGCGAATCCACCTACTCTTCCGGCGGTGCGGGCGGCGCCGGGGCAAGCACCTCGGACGAAACCGTAACCCGCGACCCAGAAATCGGCGACGTCAACGTCGGTGTCGCCTACAAGTTCCTCGACGAAGACGAGACCTGGCCTGACGCCGTCGCTACCTTGCGCATCAAGGCGCCGACCGGCAAAGACCCCTATGGCATCAAACTGCGCCAGGTAGAGGGTAACGACAACCTGTCGGTACCGGAAAGCCTGCCGACCGGCAACGGCGTCTGGTCGATCACGCCGGGCATCTCGCTGGTCAAGACGTTCGACCCGGCCGTGCTGTTCGGCAGCCTGTCCTACACCTACAACATGGAAGACTCGTTCAGCGACATCAGCCCTCAGGTCAACAGCAAGGTGCCGGGCGACGTGAAGCTGGGCGACTCGTGGCAGATCGGCGGCGGTATCGCCTTTGCCCTGAACGAGAAGATGAGCATGTCGTTCTCGGTGTCCGACCAGTTTGCCCGCAAGAGCAAGATAAAACCGGATGGCGGCGACTGGCAGTCGATCTCCAACAGCGACTACAACGCAGCCAACTTCAACATCGGCATGACCTTCGCCGCCACCGACAACCTGACCATCGTGCCCAACCTGGCCATTGGTCTGACCGATGACGCGCCGGACTTTTCCTTCAGCCTGAAATTCCCCTACTACTTCTGATACTTGCCATCGGCCGGGCTCGCGCGAACGGGCCCGGCTTTTAGTTACCAGCCTTGTCCCGGACCGCCTTCCCTGCCACGGCCTGTTATCATCAAGCACAGTTGCATGACGATTTAATGGCAAAAGGGATGTTTTTGTGAAGAACCTGTCAGACCACCCACGTACCCGGCTTGTCGCCCTGGCGACCCTGGTACTGGTGATCCCACTGGGTACGCGCGCCATGCTGGGTTGGTCCAACCCACTCGGTTACCTGTCCGACCTCGCCCTCGGCAGCTTGCTGGTCTTGCTGCTGCATCGTCGGCCGTGGTGGCTGGCGCTCCCCGTATTGCTGGCCTGGGCGGCCCTCTGGGTGGCTTCGGCCGAACTGGTGAGCGCGGTGGGCCGGTTGCCCACCAGCGCCGACCTGACGTACCTGCTCGACCCGCAGTTCATGGAAAACTCGACCGGTGGCGGCCTGGCCCATGCCTGGCTGCCCTGGGCCATGGGCGCCGGCCTGCTGGCCTGGCTGGCCAGCGCCTGGCGCAGCCGCACCCAACCCAGCCAGCCGCTGCCACGCACGGCCTGGGCCATTCCACTGCTGCTGTTCGGCGCCCATTGGGGCAGCCAGCAGCTGGTACCTTCCGACGCCGACCAATGGCGGCAATACAACCTCACCCACCAGCTGCTGTCGGCCGGGGCCGGCAACCTGCAGCGCCAGGTCGAAGGCTGGATGGGCCGTACGCAAACCTTCACCCCTCTGGCCAGCACCGGCCTGACCCAGTCCGACCTGCATGGCCAGCGCCTGCTCGCCGGGCCAGGCAACGCCCGCAACCTGCTGGTCATCACCGTGGAAGGCATCCCCGGGGCCTACCTGCGGCCCAACCGCCAGGCCCTGCACAGCCGCTTCGATGAAGAGCTGATGCCCAAACTCAGCCAGTGGGCCGAGCGCGGCATGAACACCCCGGACTACGTGCTGCATACCCATCAGACCATCCGTGGCCTGTACGCAATGCTGTGCGGTGACTACGACAAGCTGGCCAACGGCACACCCAAGGGCGTGGAACTGCTGACCCAGAACGAACGCAACCAGGCCTGCCTGCCGGCGCAGTTGCGCCAGGCCGGCTTCACCACCCACTACCTGCAGGGCGCCGGCCTGCGCTTCATGGCCAAGGACCGCATCATGCCGCACATCGGCTTTGACGCGGTGCACGGCCAGGAGTGGTTCCGCAACAGGAACTACCTGGACTTCCCCTGGGGCAAAGATGACCGCGCCTTCTTCGAGGGTGCGCTGGATTACGTCGGCCAGCTGCAAAAGCAGGACAAGCCATGGATGCTGACCCTGCTCACCGTGGGCACCCACCAGCCGTACTCGGCACCGGCCGAGTACCTGGAGCGCTACGACACGCCGAAACAGGCGGCAGTCGCCTACCTGGACGACGCACTCGGTGCATTCCTCGACAACCTCGAACGCCAGGGCGTGCTCAAGGACACCCTGGTGGTGGTGACTTCCGACGAGTCCCACGGCATCGACGGTGTGCGCCTGGCCTCGTCCTGGGGCTTCAACCTCACCCTGGCGCCGGAGCAGGCACAGTTGCCACGGATCAAGCGCGGTACCTATGGCCATATCGACCTGGCCACCTCCCTGCTCGACTACTTTGCCCTGCCCATCCCCATGGCGCTCGGCGGTCGCTCGCTGTACCGCGACTACGACAGCGGTCGCGAGATGATCTCCTACACCAACGGCATGCTGCGTTATCACGACGGCCAGGGTGTGTTCACCGAATGCGACTTCCAGCAGCGCTGCCGACGTTACGCCAGCGAGGGCTTCATCGCCGACCAGGCACGTTACCTTGGCCCGGGCGACAGCCTGCTCGGCCAGCAGATCGGTGCCCTCGCCGGGGTGCTCGACCAGTCCCTGCTGCAAACACCGCTCAACCTGCGTTACCAGTTCGGCGGCCCATCGCCGATCCAGCTGCGCAAGCGCATCAAAGATGACTGGGCCGACAACCTGATCGGCGCCCAGTACCTGGAAATGCCCGAGGGTTCGCATACCCGCGTACGGGTCAAGGTACGCTCGCTGGACCCCAAGCGCGCAGCCTATATCCAGCTCAAGGCCAAGCAGCTGGAGCAGGACGTACCGCTGGGCTTGCCTGACGAAGTGAAAGTCACCGCCGACGAGCCGCTGGAGATGGAGTTCAGCTTCGACAACCCGACCGCGCGCAAGGCGTTTTCCTTCCATTTGCTGGGCTATGGCGGTGGCCAGGTGGAAGTCAGCGACTTCAGCGTGATCACCGCGCTGCCTGGGGAAGATGAAGCAGCGGATGAACTGACCGAAGGGCATATCGCCCATTCGGGCTGAGCAATACCACTCATCGCCCGGCCGCCGCGGCCTGTCGATTCGACCCGCCCGTGCTCGACTAGTGTGTGAATCCCCCAATGTGGAGACAGCACCATGAGCACGAGCGAAAGCAGGCACCCGGTGGTTTCCCGCAGCCAGTGGCTGGCGGCCCGCCGGCAGCTGTGGCTGCACGAAAAGGCCTTCACCCACCACCGCGACGCGCTGTCCGCAGCCCGTCGCGCCCTGCCCTGGGTCAAGGTGGAGCACGACTATCGCTTCGAGGGGCCGGACGGCGAACTGAGCCTGGCCGACCTGTTCGCGGGCCGCAGCCAGTTGCTGGTTTACCACTTCATGTTCGCCGAGGGCTGGAGCGAAGGCTGCCACGGCTGCTCGTTCCTGGCCGACCACTTTGACGGCGCCAACCTGCACCTGGCGCATCACGACGTGTCGCTGGTTGCAGTGTCGCGGGCACCGTATGCCGAGTTCCAGGCCTTCCGCCGGCGCATGGGCTGGCAGTTCCCCTGGTATTCGTCACATGGCAGCGGGTTCAACGAGGACTTTGGCGTCAGCGTTGGCGGCGAGGGCCAGCGGCAGTACAACTATGAGCCATACGAGGGCGATGAAAGCGAGCTTCCCGGGCTGAGTGCGTTCTATCGCGAGCCGGATGGCAGCGTGTACCACACCTACTCGACCTATGCCCGCGGGCTGGACATCCTGGTCAACACCTACAACTTCCTCGACATTGCGCCACTGGGGCGCAATGAGGCCGGGACCATGGACTGGGTGCGGCACCATGACCGTTATGAAGGGCAGCCGGACAAGCCCAACTGCTGCCATAAGTGATACTCAGCCCACACGCGGTCGTTGTAGGAGCGGCCTTGTGTCGCGAAAGGGCCGCAAAGCGGCCCCAGCAATTTCAACTGTTGTGAATCAACCCTGGGGCCGCGTTGCGGCCCTTTCACGACACAAGGCCGCTCCCACAGGTATAGCGACAACCTCGAGAGCAACGCTGTACCTGTGTGGGCTTTAGCCGCGAAGAAGCCAACGCGGTGGGGTGGCACCGGCTGCGCCGGTGTTCGCGGGTAAACCCGCTCCCACAGGAATTGCGCCATGGTCCAGACTGCGTTCAACCCGTTACATCACCCGCGCACGCCCAGCATCCCGCGCTCGACGATGAAGTCGATCACCGCCTGCAGCCCCTCGCCCTTCTTCAGGTTGCTGAAGGTCCATGGCCGCTGCGGGCGCATGCGCTGGGTATCGCGCTCCATCACTTCCAGCGAAGCCCCCACATAGGGCGCCAGGTCGGTCTTGTTGATTACCAGGAAATCCGACTTGGTAATCCCCGGCCCACCCTTGCGCGGGATCTTCTCGCCTTCGGCCACGTCGATCACGTAGATGGTCAGGTCGGCCAGCTCCGGGCTGAAAGTGGCACTCAGGTTGTCACCGCCGCTTTCGACGAAGATCACCTCGAGGTTGCCAAACTTGCGCGCCAGGGCTTCGACCGCCGCCAGGTTCATCGAGGCGTCCTCACGTATCGCCGTGTGTGGGCAGCCGCCGGTTTCCACACCGACGATGCGCTCCGGCTCAAGGGCCCCGGCTTCGGTGAGGATACGCTGGTCCTCCTTGGTGTAGATGTCGTTGGTGACCACTGCGATCTGGTAGTGATCGCGCATGGCCTTGCACAAGGCTTCGAGCAGCGCCGTCTTGCCGGAGCCGACCGGGCCGCCGACACCGACGCGCAGGGGTTGTTGATAGCTTTGCATGCAGGCAGTCCTCAGGAACGGAACAATCGGGTGTATTGGGTTTCGTGTCGCGATGAGGCAATGGCCAGCAACGGCAGACCGCCGCCAAGCTGGTCATCGCCCAGGCCCAGTGCCTGGTCGAGGGCCGCGGGCAGCCCTGACCCCAGGTCGCGCAGCAAGGTCTGGGCAGCCTGCTGGCCGAACGGCACCAGCTTGACCCCGGCCATTACCGCGCCCTCAAGCCAGGCAAAACCATGGCCCAGGGCCAACTGGCGCAGTGGGATCGCCCAGTGCGCAGCCAGCCAGGCCATACCGCCGAGCTGGGTGAGTTCGAGGCTGGCCCGCCAGGCCGGTGCCTGGCCCAGTTCCCAGCCGTCCAGCAGCCGTGCCAGCGCCGCGCCGCGCTGCTGTTCTTCCTGGCGCAGCTCGGCGGTTTCGCGGTTGGCCAGCAGAAAGCGGCTCCAGTGGCCGAAGGCCTCGGCGTCCTCGGCCTGGCAGGCGTGGTACAGGCGCGCCAGCACCGGCCAGTCGAGGCAGGCCAGGGTGTCGTCTATCTGCTCGCGCTGCCAGGCAGCGAAACAATCCACGCCCCGTACCCAGCCCGCCTCGACCGCCCACTCCAGGCCTTGCGAGTAGGTGAAGCCACCCACCGGCAAGCCAGGGCTGGCCAGCTGCAGCAGGCGCAACAACGCCAGGTCACTGTCCATCAACCGGCCAGTACCAGCGCGGCGCCGGCCAGCAGGCCACCGCCAAAGGCCTTCTGCAGGCCGCTATGCCTGCGCAACAGGCAACCAACCGCAAAGCCAGCCGCCAGCAACAGGCCGCTGACCGTGACGAAGCCGGCGCTGAACTGCCAGAACGCGCTTGGCGTGGCTTCCACGCCATGGGCCCAGCCATGGAACAGGGCGAACACCGGCATGGCCATGGCCAGCAGCAGTTGGCGGCTGGGCAGTAGCACGGCACCGGCAGCCACCAGCAGCGACACGGCAATCAGGGTTTCCATGCCCAGCACATCGCCGAACAGGTGGCCGCACACCGCGCCGCTGAACATCGCCGCCAGGGTTGCCAGGGGTAGCGTCAGGCTGCGCCGAGTCAACGCGGCGAGTACACCAGTGCCCAGCAGCATCAGCAGGTGGTCAAGACCGGTCAGCGGGTGCAGCAGGCCGTCCTGCAGTGGGTTGGCGTCGTGCCCGGGGTGGGCGAAGGCAGGCAGAGCCAGCATCAGCAGAAACAGGGCGAAAGTCTTTTTCATCGGTTGCTCCAGGCAGTTCAGGAATGGGCAGGCAGGCGCACGAACGGGTGATCGTGGCCGTGGGCATGGCTGTGGCTGTGCGGCGCGCTCTGGTAGGCGCCCGCTTCAGGCTCGAATGGCGCCTGTTCGGCCTCTACCGTCAGGCCCAGGCCACGCAACATGTCGTCCAGCACGTGGTCGTGCTGGAAGCGCAACAGGCCGGGCTCGATCTGCAGCGGCACATGGCGGTTGCCCAGGTGATAGGCGGCGCGGGCCAGCAGGTGCGGGTCGGCGCAGCGCACCGTGGACACCGCCTCGGGCGCCGCCAGCACGCGGATCAGCTGGGTGCCCTCGGCATCGGCCAGCAGTTCGCCCCCGCGCAACAGGTGGCCGCGCTCGAGCATCAGCCCGGCCTCGCGACCATCATCCAGGGTCACCCGCAGGCGGCTCTTGATGCGGCTGTCCACGTCCAGGGTAACGGTGCCGGTTTCGCCCAGCTGGCCGGGGTCGGTGATACGGCGGGTCAAGACAATCATCGGTGCTCCTTCAGAACAGGAAGTAACGCTGGGCCAGCGGCAGTTCGCGGGCCGGCTCGCAGACCAGCAGTTCGCCGTCGGCACGCACCTGGTAGGTCTGCGCATCAACCTCGATCAGCGGCTGCAAGGTGTTGTGGACCATGTCGGGCTTGCGCACCCGGCGGCAGCCGTGGGCCACGCCGATCAGGCTGCGCAGGTTCAGCTCCTCGGCCAGGCCACGGTCCATCGCCGCCTGGGGCAGGAAAGTCATGCGCGTGGCATGCCGCGCCGCGCCCAGGGCGCCGAACATCGGGCGGTAGTGCACCGGTTGCGGCGTGGGGATGGAACCGTTGATGTCGCCCATGGGCGCGGTGACGATCATTCCGCCCTTGATCACCAGGGCCGGCTTGACCGCAAAGAACGCCGGCGCCCACATCACCAGGTCGGCCAGCTTGCCGACTTCCACCGAGCCCACTTCGTGGCCGATGCCGTGGGTCAGTGCCGGGTTGATGGTGTACTTGGCGATGTAGCGCTTGACCCGGAAGTTGTCGCTGTAGCTGGTGTCCGGCGCCAGTGGCCCGCGGCGCAGCTTCATCTGGTGGGCCACCTGCCAGGTGCGCAGCACCACCTCGCCAACCCTGCCCATGGCCTGGGAGTCGGACGAGGTCATGGCAAAGGCGCCCATGTCGTGGAGGATGTCCTCGGCGGCGATGGTTTCGCGGCGGATGCGCGACTCGGCAAAGGCCACGTCTTCGGCGATGCTCGGGTCCAGGTGGTGGCAGACCATGAGCATGTCCAGGTGCTCGTCCACGGTGTTGACCGTGTACGGCAGGGTCGGGTTGGTCGAGGACGGCAACACGTTGGCCTGCCCCGCCGCGCGGATGATATCCGGGGCGTGGCCGCCACCAGCACCCTCGGTGTGGAAGGTGTGGATGGTACGGTCGCCGATGGCCGCCAGGGTGTCTTCGATGCAGCCGGACTCATTGAGGGTGTCGGTGTGGATCGCCACCTGGATGTCCATTTCCTCGGCCACGCCCAGGCAGCAGTCGATGGCTGCTGGTGTCGAACCCCAGTCTTCGTGCAGCTTGAGGCCCACGGCGCCGGCCGCGATCTGCTCGCGCAGTGCTTCCGGCCGCGAGGCGTTGCCTTTGCCCAGCAAGCCGATGTTGATCGGCAGGCTGTCGGCGGCCTGGAGCATGCGCGCCAGGTACCAGGGGCCGGGCGTGCAGGTGGTGGCGTTGGTGCCGGTGGCCGGCCCGGTGCCGCCGCCGATGAAGGTGGTGACACCGCTGTTCAGCGCCTCGTCCACCTGCTGCGGGCAGATGAAGTGGATGTGCGAGTCGACGCCACCGGCGGTGACGATCTTGCCCTCGGCCGCGATCACCTCGGTGCCGGGGCCCACGGGCACATTTACGCCCGGCTGCACATCGGGGTTGCCAGCCTTGCCGATCACCGCGATACGCCCGTGCTTGATGCCGATATCGGCCTTGACGATGCCCCAGTGGTCGATGATCAGGGCATTGGTCAGTACCAGGTCCATGGCTTCGGCGGCCAGCATCTGGCCCTGCCCCATGCCATCGCGGATGACCTTGCCGCCACCGAACTTCACCTCTTCGCCATAGATGGTGAAGTCGCGCTCCACCTCGACCCACAGCGCGGTGTCGGCCAGGCGTACGCGGTCACCTACCGTGGGGCCGAACATGTCGGCATAGGCCTGGCGGGAAATGCGGCTCATGCCCTGCCCTCCAGCGCGCCCATCACCTTGCCCTGGAAGCCATGGACCTCGCGCTTGCCGGCGTAGGCCACCAGTTGCACGGTACGCGCCTGGCCGGGCTCGAAACGCACGGCGGTACCGGCGGGAATGTCCAGGCGAAAGCCCAGGGTCGGCGCGCGCTCGAACACCAGCGCCTCGTTGACTTCGTAGAAGTGGTAGTGCGAGCCGACCTGCACCGGCCGGTCGCCATGGTTGGCCACGCTGACGCTGACCGTCGCACGGCCGCTGTTCAGCTCGATATCGCCGGCGGCGACCTGGATTTCACCTGGGATCATGCGGGGCTCCTGGGCAGTTTCAGACGATGGGGTCATGCACGGTCACCAGCTTGGTGCCATCCGGGAAGGTCGCTTCGACCTGCACGTCGTGGAGCATTTCGGCAATGCCAGGCATCACCTGCTCGCGGCTCAATACTTCGCGCCCCAGGCTCATCAGCTCGGCGACGGTGCGGCCATCACGGGCGCCTTCGAGCACGGCGGCACTGATCAGCGCCACTGCTTCCGGGTAGTTGAGCTTCAGGCCACGGGCCAGGCGCCGCTCCGCCAGCAACGCGGCGGTGAACAGCAGCAGTTTGTCTTTCTCTCTCGGGGTCAGCTCCATGGCGCTCTCTCAGGTGGCCCAGATACGCGGCGGGCAGGCCGGCAGGCCGAGGACGGCCGGGCGCAGCACATGCCACAGGCGTTGCAGGGTGCGTTGCAGGTGTTGGTTGTCATGGTCGAGCACGCGGATCACCAGCAACGACCCAAGCAGGGTCGCGCCGGCCGGGTTGGCCATCTCGTCGAGCAGCGGGCGCACCAGATCCAGCACGGCCTGGTCGGCGGGTGCGGCGCAGAAGGTGGCCAGCAGCGGATGCCCGCCAAGTTTGTCCAGGCGCCCGCCTTCGACGCGCAGGCGCTCGTGCAGGCCCACTTCGTCGGGCAGTTCAATTTGCAGGCGGCTGTCGAGGGCACCCTGCTCGAAACGCTCGTTCATCACCGGGCGCCCCAGGCACAGGGTTTCCCAGGCCAGCAGGCGCGCCCCCGGTTCGAGGGTGAAACGGCTGGCGAGGCTGGCGCGGGCGCCGGAGAAGAAGATGCTGTCCTGCGGCAGCCACTCCAGGGTGCTGCCGGCTGCCAGGTGAAAGCGCTGGGCCAGCCGCGCGGTCGGGCCGATGCTGCGGTAGAACTTGCTGGCGCCGGGCATGGTCAGCAGAGCGTGGCTGCCCGGCTCCAGCTGGATATCCAGCTCCAGGCGGTCGCCAGCGACGATCCCACCGGGTGGGTGCAGCACGTAGACATGGCACGGTGCACCTTCCGGATAGAACGGTCGCTGCACCAAAAGAGGTCCGAAATGCCGCCACGCACCAAGGCGGGTCACCTCGTCACGCCTGACGAAACGCAACTGCAGGTGAGCGCTCCAGCCGGCATCGTCGTGTTTTTGTTCGATCTGCTCCGCGAGCGACATCCTGCGGCCCCTGAAATCCGTGGCCTGCTGGCCGTTTAGAGGGGCAGGCACGCACGGCTACGGCGCGCGCGGCCTGACCACTCGATCAAATTCGCAGGCTGGATATAGCAGGTTGCGGGCCAACTCCGCAGGTGAACGAAGATGAAACTTTTGCCCAAGCCGCTCTGGCATCGGGCATACAGGGGGATGGCGCACAAAGTGGGGGCGCACTCAGGCCCTGTTTAGGTGCTGGACTGAGAGAATGCTGGGGCCGCTACGCGGCCCATCGCCGGCAAGCCAGCTCCCACAGGGATCGCGCATGGCTTGAGGTCAGCGCGGTCGGCGTGGGAGCTGGCTTGCCGGCGATGGGCTGCACAGCAGCCCCAAGTGTGACGAAACTCAGTAATCGAAGCGGTCCACCGCACGCCGGCGTTCGTTGTCATCACGCCGGTCATAGATGGCCGTGGTCTGGATGTTGGCGTGATGCGCCAGCTTCTGCGCAATCGACAGGTCGTGCTCTTCGATCACCCGGGTGATGAATGCCCTGCGGAAATCGTGCGGCATGATCTTTACGCCCACCTGCGCACCACGCTGGCGGGCGATGTAGTAAATGGCATGCTTGGTGATGCGCGCCCGGGTGATATGGCTGCCACGGCGGATGCGGTTGAACAGGAACGGGTCGTCTTCGGCCCCTGCCGGCAAGTCCTGGCGGCGCAGGTCCAGCCACGCCTGCAACTTCTCGAACGCCCATGGCGGGGCGTACTTGATCAGCTGGCGGTTGCCCTTGCCCAGCACCTGCAGGCTGCGCGCCTCGAAGTCGACCTGGTCCAGGTCGATGTCCACCGACTCCGACTTGCGCATGCCGGTGCCGTACAGCAAGGCGATGATCGCCGCGTCGCGCACACCCTGCGGCCGTGGGTCGGCCGCGCACACATCCATCAGCTCGCGAATCAGGCTGCGGCGCAGGTTGCGCCCCGGTGGCAGGCGGCTGCCGGTGGCCGGTTTGACCTCGCGGATGCGCAACAACTGCTCGTGATCGATCAGGCCCTGGCGCCAGGCTTCGTTCATCACACCGCGGATGGCGTTGACGTACAGCGACGAGCTGTTGGGTGCGTAACCGTCGGCACGCAGCGCCGCCACCAGGGCGATCACATGGCCGGGCTCGAGCCGATGCCAGGGCACATCGACGATATTGCAGTCGACAAACCCCAGCCGGTCGGCAGCGTCCTGAAGGATGTAGCGCATGGTTTGCTGGCTGGATGGGGCCAGGCGGGCCATGTACTGCAGCAGTGGATTTTTCGAGAGGTCGGACAAAACGTGAATCCTGTAGCGAAGCGTTGGCCAGCGGCGAACCGGCCAGACCCTGAAGCAAGTCAATACGACATACAAGCAGGTCCAAATAACAGCAGAAAACGCATGTCATTCGGACCCCGAGAGGTGCCATCACCTTGATATACAAGGGGTTCGGAGCTGGCACGGATCGTGATCTTACCCCAATTGAGCCTACTGAACGAACGAAGGTCCGCCCATGCTTGTGCAGCCGATCGCTTCACGCCCACGCCAGGCCGTCTGGGGCCTGGGTTTCCGCCCATTCTTCCTGGGTGGCAGTTTGTTTGCGCTGCTCGCCTTGCTGTTGTGGGCCGGTGTACTGGCCGGGGTGCTGGAGCCAACGCCCCCCGGCGGCATGCTTGCCTGGCACCGCCACGAGATGCTCTATGGCTTCGCTGCCGCCATCATCGCCGGTTTCCTGCTGACTGCCGTGCAGAACTGGAGCGGCACCCCAGGCTTGAGCGGGCGTGCGCTGCAGGGTTTGTTCCTGCTTTGGCTGCTGGGCCGGGCGAGCTGGTTCCTGCCATTACCGGGCAGCTTGCTGGTAGTGATCGAGGGCAGCTTCCTGCCACTGGTGGCACTGGCCCTGGCACGGCCGATCGTGCAACGGCGCTTGCGTAACAACTACCCGATCGTCGGCCTGGTGCTGTTGATCGCCGCCTGCCAGTGGCTGACGCTGGTCGGCTGGCTGCGCCAGGACGAACTGTGGCAGCGCCGCGGGGTGTTTGCCGGGTTGTGGCTGGTAGCCGCGATGATGACCGTGCTTGGCGGGCGGGTGATCCCGTTCTTCACCCGGCGCGGCCTGGGCAACATGGCCCCGGCCCCTGCCCGCCCCTGGCTGGACCGGGCCTGCCTGCTGCTGAGCGTGGCGGTACCGCTGGCCTTTGCCTCGGGCTTGGCCGATACGCCACGTATCGCCCTGGTCCTGCTGTTCAGCGCCTTGTTCGCCCTGCATACGGCCCGCCTGGCCTTGTGGCATGACCGTGGCTTGTGGCGGGTGCCCCTGCTGTGGTCGCTGCACCTGGCCTATGCCTGGATTGCCATTGCCTGCCTGGGCATGGCGCTGTGGCATGCCGGGGTGGCGCTGGGCCCGAGCCTGGTGACCCACGCCCTGACCGTGGGCGCCATGAGCGGCTTGATTCTGGCGATGATGGCACGGGTCAGCCTGGGCCACACCGGCAGGCCGCTGCAGGTGCCGACCAGCATTGCCTGGGCCTTTGTCTTGATACAACTGGCGACGCTGGCGCGGGTGGTGCTGCCGCTGTTCACGCCGCTGGGGCTGAGCCTTTCGGTAGTGTGCTGGAGCCTGGCGCTGCTGCTGTTCCTGCAACATTACCTGCCCATCTTGCTGCGGCCACGGGCTGACGGTATGCCTGGCTAGCCTTGATGCCCAGATTGCCGGGGCCGCGTTAACCTCCCGGCGCTGGCCACCACCCCGGGAACATCTGCTGCACCCGGGGTTCGGCGAAGCGCTCGTCGATCAAGACCAGAACACCACGGTCCTGGTCGCCCCGGATGACCCGGCCTGCCGCCTGGATGACCTTGCGCACGCCCGGGTAGAGATAGGCGTAATCGAACCCCGCACCAAACTGCCGCCCCAGACGCTGCTTGAACTGCTCGTTGACCGGGTTGACCTGGGGTAGCCCGAGGGTGGCGACAAACGCGCCGATCAGCCGTGTGCCCGGCAAGTCCACCCCCTCCCCGAATGCACCACCCAGCACCGCAAAGCCCACCCCACGGCCATCCGCCACAAAACGGTCGAGAAAGCCCTGGCGGGCCGCTTCGTCCATGCCCGGTTCCTGGGCCCACATGGGTATCTGTGCATGCCGCTCGGCCAGCAGCCCGGCCACCTGTTGCAGGTACTCGAAACTGCTGAAGAACGCCAGGTAGTTGCCCGGCATGCGCTCATACTGTCGGGCAATCAGCTCGACGATCGGCGCCAGCGAAGCCTGGCGTTGCTGGTAACGGGTGGATACCTGGCTGGCGATGCGCACTTCCAGCTGTTCGGCGCGAAACGGCGCGGCCACTTCCAGCCAGGCGGTATCGGCCGGCATGCCAAGCAGGTCGCTGTAGAAGTGCCGTGGGCTCAGGGTGGCGGAAAACAGCGTCACGCTGCGCGCCGCCTGCATGCGTGGGCCCAACAGGCGCGCCGGGGTGACATTGCGCAGGCACAGGGTGGCCAGCCGCCGCTTGCGCGGGCCCTGGCGCTGGCTGATGTCGAACAGGAAGTGCTCGTCGAACAGCTCGGCAACCCGGCTGAACTGCAACGCCTGGTAGAAGAACTGCAGCACCTGCGGGTCCATTTGCGCAGGCGCCTGGTTCATTTGTTCCTGGATCAGCCCGATGCATTGCTGCAGGGCACGCAGCAAAGCGTCCGGCAGCGTCTCGCTGGCCTGGTACGGGGCACGCTGCTCCTTGTAGAGGGCGTTCCACTGCCGGTTCAGCCGGTCCAGCGCACTGACCAGCCCGGGCGGTTTGCTCTGGCGCAGGGCCTGCAACTGGCCTTGGTCGAGGCTGGCGCTGTACATGCCGCGGCCGCGCTCGACCAGGTTGTGCGCCTCGTCCACCAGCACCGCGACCCGCCACTGGTTGGCTTGGGTCAGGCGGAACAACAAGGCATGGGCATCGAAGTAGTAGTTGTAGTCAGCCACCAGCACGTCTACCCAGCGCGCCATTTCCTGGCCCAGGTAATACGGGCATACCTGGTGCGCCAGGGCCACTTCGCGCAGCTGGGCGCGGTCGAGCAAGGGCAACGCTGCCGCTGCCTGCCGCGCGGCCGGCAGGCGGTCGTAGAAGCCTGCGGCCAAGGGGCAGGATTCGCCATGGCAGGCCTTCTCGGGGTGCTCACAGGCTTTGTCGCGGGCGATCAGCTCCAGCGTGCGCAAAGCCGGCTGCGGCGTGGCATCGGTGATCTGGCGTATGGCATCCAGGGCCAGGGCCCGGCCCGGGGTCTTGGCGGTGAGAAAGAACAGCTTGTCCAGCTGCTGCGGCACCATGGCCTTGAGCAGAGGGAACAAGGTACCGACGGTCTTGCCAATTCCGGTGCTGGCCTGGGCCATCAGGCAACGGCCGGTACTCACGGCCTTGTACAGGGTTTCCGCCAGTTGTCGCTGGCCCTGGCGGAACGCCGGATAGGGGAAGCCCAGTGCTTGCAGGCCCAGGTTACGCTCGGCCAGGCGCTGCTCCTGCCCTTGTGCCCACGCCAGAAAGTGCTGGCACTGGGTTTCGAAGAAGGCCTGCAGTTCGGCAGCCGTGCAGTGCTCACTGATCAGCGTCTGGCCATCGCTGTCCACGTCCAGGTAAACCAGCGCCACCTCGATGGCCGGCAGTTGCCGTGCCTGGCACATCAACCAGCCGTAGACCTTGGCCTGCGCCCAGTGCAACTGGCGATGGTTGGCCGGTTGGCGCGACAGGTCGCCACGGTGGGTCTTGATCTCTTCCAGGCGGTTGCAGGCAGGGTCGTAACCGTCGGCGCGGCCACGCACTTTCAGGGTTTCGAACTGGCCTTCAAGGGCAATTTCCGACTCATAGCCCGCAGCACGTCGCGCCACCACCCGCCGATGCCCCTCGATCCCCTCCTGGGCGGTGGGTGATGGCGTGAAGCGCAGGTCCAGGTCGCCGACCTTGGCGCTGAATTCACACAAGGCGCGTACCGCCACGCTGTAGCTCACGGTGTTTCGCTCCAGCGCACGTGGCACACCGCGACAGGCAGGCCGTGGGCCCGGCAGAACTCCAGCCAGCGCAGCTGGTTGTCCTGCAGGCGGTCGCCAGGGCCCTTGACCTCGACCATGCGGTAGCGACCTTGCTCGGGCCAGAACTGGATCAGGTCGGGCATGCCGGCGCGGTTGTTGCGGATGTCCTGCAGCAGGCGCAGGAAGCACTGTTTCAAATGGGCCGCCGGCAGGCAGGCCAAGGCTTGCTCAAGCAACGCTTCACTGAGCACGGACCAGAACACGAACGGCGACTGCAGCCCTTGCTTGGCGGCGTAGCAGTCGAGAATCGCCCGGTGATGGCTGCCATCGTCCAGCCGCCCCAGGCAACGTTCGAACAGAGGACTGCGGCGTTGCTGGAAGTCGCTGTCATGCAGGTCCTGCGGGGCGGCCTGGAACGGGTTGAAGAACGCGCCAGGCACCGGGGCGAAGATCGCCTCCCAGCACAGCAGGCCGAACAGGCTGTTGAACAGCGTGTTCTCCACGTAATGCACCGGCCCACCGGCTTCGGCCAGGTGCTGGCGTACCGCCTCCTCCACACCCAGCGCTGCCAGTTCCCGGGGCAGTTCCAGCTCGATCAGCTCCAGGGGCGCGACACGCTGGCGCCGCTGTGGCGGGCCACCGAGCTTGCGTGCCAGGCGTGGCAACATGCGTTCCAGCGCCTGCACTTCCAGGGCGTTGGCCGGCGCCGCCGCCAGTTGCAGCGCCAGTGCATGGGCCTGGGGCCACTGTTCGCTGCGCTCCAGCACCCGCACCTGGCGGATGCGCGCCTGGGCATGGCTGCACTGCGTGTACACAGCCATGGCCTGCGCCCAGTCGCCCAGGCGCTCGCATTGCTGGCCCAGGGCAAATTGCAGGCGCGCATGGCGCCGGGCCAGCCATGGGTTGTCGCTGTGCAGACCCTGCATGGCTGCCAGGATCGACAGCGGGTCGTCGCCCTGCTCCAGGCGCTCGGTGCACTGGTGCAAGGCCATGGCCAGGTCGACTTCGGCGCGTTGCTGCAGGGCACGCGAATCGGTACTGAACGGCACCTGTTCGTAGCGCAACAAGCCGAGGTCGGCGAGGACGAAGTCCGACCAGTCCTGGTACAGGTTGCCGAAGAACAGCAGGCGCATGCGGTCGCACAAGGGTTGCAGGCACCACTGGAGGATGCGCACGCCGCTGTCCGGAAACCACTCGGCCAATGAACGGGCTTGCAGGCCCAGGGGTTGCAGTTGTGCAAGCAGGTCATGCTTGGCAGCGCGAGGGCGGCTCAGCTGCGGGGCAAAACAACGGGCAAGTTCGTCCTTGCGCAGCAGGGCGAACAGTTGCTGCAGTTCCAGTTGCGCGGGCTCCCGTACCCAGCCGAGGGCCAGCAACGGCTGCAGGGCCTGCCCGGTATCGCCGATTTCGGCATAGTCGAGGCGATCGCTGCGAAACAGCTCGCCCTTGCGCATGACCATGCGCACCATCAGGGCCTGTGCCGGAGCGTCCAGTTGGCCGAAGGTGCGGATGAAAGCGAGTTCCTGATCGTCGAGCAGGTCTTCGTAGCGCTGTTCGACCCACAGCAGCACCTGGCGGAAATTGTGCAGGTAGTAGAACGGGTCGTCGACGGAATGGGCGATCACGGGCTGGGGGTCAGGCGGCTGGAATGGATACTGGTTATACATACAGACCAGTATGCCTGGCAAGTGCCGTGGGTCGCTCAACGATCGGCTGTCGGCTTGGGGGCTGCTTTGCAGCCCAATCGCGACGCAAGGCCGCTCCCACAAGGTATTGCAGTGCTGCTGAAACCAGCGCGATACCTGTGGGAGCGGCCTTGCGTCGCGATTGGGGCGCAAAGCGCCCCCCCGGAATTCACCCCTGTTCCGTCGCCCCGACCATCTCCGCCGCCTTGACCTTGGCACTGCCAATCGGCGCCTGCAGCAGCAGGAAGTAAGCCACCGCCGAACACAGCGCCACCACCGCACTGATCATGAACGCCGTGGTGAACGAGCCCGAGTACTGGATGCTGAAGCCGGTGACGATCGGCGCCACCGAGCCGGCAATGTAGCCGCCGAAGTTCTGGATCGAGCCAAACGAGGCCACGCGCTGGCTGTCGACGATGGTGTTGACGATCATCCAGGCAGTGGCACTGGCCATGTTGATGCTGAACAGCGCCAGGCACAGCAGGACGATGCAACCGGTCAGGCCGGTGACGAACGACAGCGGCAGGGTAAACAGCGCCGCCAGCACCAGCCCGGTGATGACGCTGAACTTGCGGCTGGCCAGCACGCTCATGCCGCGCTTCACCAGCAAGTCGCAGAAGCGCCCGGCAACGATCGTGCCCGCTGCGCCAAAGCCATAGGCCAGCGACACCACCCAGGCGGTCTTGTACAGGTCCAGGCCGTGCTCACGCTCGAAGTAGCCAGGCAGCCAGGTCAGGTGCAGCCAGAGCATGTAGATCACGCCCATGAAGCCCAGCACCGCACCCCAGGTACTGCGGTGCTTGAACAGGTCGAGCCAGCCGGCGAAGTACGAGGCCTTCGGCGCTTGTGCAGTGGCTGCCGGCGCCTGCTGCCCACTCGGCAATGGCTTGCCCTCGGCAGCAAGCTCCGCCAGGTAACGTGCCTTGCTTTTGTAGAAGGTCAGCCAGCACAGCGCCGATCACGCCGGTGATGATGAACATGCCGCGCCAGCCGAAGTTGACCATGAACAGCGTCAGCAAGGGTGGCGCCAGGCACGGGCCGAGGCAGGTCGAGGACCAAACCACGCCGGTCGGGGTGCCGCGTTCGTTGGCATCGAACCACTCCGACAGGGCCTTGGCCGCCGACGGGAACATCGGCGCCTCGCCAATCCCCAGCAGCACACGCAGGCCCATGAAGCCGGCAAAGCTGTTGACCATGCCGAACGCTGCCTGGGCCACCGACCAGCCCAGCAACGAGGCGCCGAGGGCGATCTTGCTGCCCAGGCGGTCGATGATCATGCCCATCGGCAGCTGGGCGGTTTCGTCGGCCCATCGGTGATGGGCCTGATCGAGCAGGCCACCGGCAGTACCCGCAATGGCTTGTGGATCATCGCCGCGTTGCTGGTGGTGGCAGCGCTGGTCAGTACCCGCTTGCGGCAAGGGCAGGAGCAAGCGAATCGCTGACAGGAGGCGTTTGCCTGCCAAGGCCTAATCGCCGGCAAGCCGGCTCCCACAGGTACAGCGACAACCTTGAGTTCAACGCTGCACCCGTGGGAGCTGGCTTGCCGGCGATGGGTTGCAACGCAACCCCGGCGGCTCAAGGTGTAGCGCCGGCAGGCCGGCCGCAGCGCAGTTCCAGCACCTGAGCCAGGCGCTCTACCGCCTGTTGCAGCTCCCCCGGGTGATCACCCAGCCACGCCATCGCCAGATACTGCTGGTAGCGGCCCTGCAGGCTGAACTGCTCGCCCGGCAGGGCATGCAGTGCTGAACCAGCCAGCGCTGCTGCAATACCCTCCCACGGCAGCGGCTGGCGAAAGCGCACCCACAGTGTCCGGCCACCCTCCGGCGTTTCCAACACCACCCGCTGGCCGAACTGCAGCTGCAACTCACGCGCCAGGCATTGCATGCGCTTTTGCAGGTCGGTGCGCAGCCGCACCAGTTGCGCCTCGATTTCGCCTTTGCCCAGCATGTGCGCCAGCGCTTGCAGGCGAAGCGGTGCAAGCCGAAATGCACGCTCAGCGAAAGCCCGGGCCAGCACGGCATCATGACCCAGCAGGTAGGCATAGGGCGCCTCGCCCCCCACTGCGGCATCGAACGCCCCCATCACCAACAGCCAACGCGGGTCGACCCAATCGCGCAGGCGCGTATTCGGCGGCCCGCTGTAACAGTGCTCGCTGTCCAGATCGTTCTCCAGCAACCATACAGGGTGCTGGCCCAGCAGCTGGCCAAGCTGCTGCTGATAGTGCAGTGAAACCAGCCGCCCCTGCGGCATGCCAAGGCACGACGGCATGACCAGCATGCACACCGGCTCGCTGGCCAGCAGCCGGCCCAGGGCGCGCAGGTCCGGGTTGCCGCGGCTATCCAGTGGTACCTCCAGCACTCGCATGTCGGCACGGGCCAATGCGCGCAGTACCTGCCAGCAACAGGGCGAGTGCACTACCACGGTCCCGCCTTGCAGGGCCAGCGCCGCCAGCAAAGTCTCCAGCAACGCCTGCACATCTGGCGCCAGCTGGACGTCCTCGGCACGCCAGTACTGGTTGGAGGAGCGGGTATAGCGCTCGGCGACGGCATTGCGCAGGCGGGCGCTGCCGGGTGCGTCCCACGGGGCGACACTGTGCGAGCGCTGACGCGCCAGGCGCCGCTCGTGGGTGAACAGGGTGCGCTCAAGCATCGGCTGTGCCGGCAGGGACGCCTGCCGGGGCATGGCCGCAGCATCCCCCTTGGCAGCGCCCTGTACGTAATAGCCCGACCTGGGCAGACACTGCACGCGCCCCTCTTCTTCCAGCAGGCTGTAGGCACTCTGCACGGTGGCCAATGACACCCGCAACCGCCGGGCCAACACGCGCAACGACGGCAATCGGCACGGGCCACTGGGTGGCGCCTGGTCGATCAGGGCTTCCAGGTAGCGATAGACCTTGCGATAGGCGAACTCGCCGGAGCCCGATTGCGCCATCAAGGCGGCCCCGCATGACCACGCCGCCGCCCCGTTGCCCGCCGTGGCAGCAACCTCAGCTGTACATCGCGACGGGCCAGGTGGCTCATGAGGCGCCAGGAGGCCAGCGGCAGGCCTCCGCCATAGATCAACCGGAGTTGCCCCAGCGGCAGGCCGCTGGTATTCACCAGCCAGTTTTTCACCGCTTCAGGGCAGGGTTTACCCTGCAAGGCTCGATGCAGGTATGGCAGCGCCACCAGCATGTCGGCATGCCAGCATTGCAGAAAACGCTCCAGGTTCTTCCCCTGCCTGGCAAACGGGCTGAACAGCAGGCACACCTGTTGGATCTGGTTGATGCCATATGCCTTGCCGAACTGCAGCTGATGCGTGTCGCGCCGCTTGTTGGCGCCCGGCTGGCCAGCCAGCCGCAATGCCGGGCGACTGGCCTGCGGCTCGAGACTGCGTGCGTGCAGCTCCCGCAGCTGCACCGGGGCCAACGGCTCGACGAACGCGGTCAATGGCCAGGCGTCCTGGCTCCCCTCGAAGCGACAACCGAGCATGAGGTCCAGCTGCTGCTCTTCGAGCAATGGCGGCAGCAGGTCGTCAATGGCAATCAACCGCACCGGCGTACTCTGCGGCACGCTCGCCGAGGTCGGCCCCGCCAAGGCACCCGATGGCAACCCGATACTGCCGTGCAGGCGGCTCAGCCCTTGTGCCAGCGTCGCCAGGCACTGGTGCACCACATGCGGACCGCGCTCCCCTGCCAGGCGCAGGCTGCGACGTGCCCAGGCCAGGTACCGGCGGCGCTGGCGCGCAGGGATGGCGGTGATAAATACATCAGCAGGTGAATGGGCCTGCAGCGCAAAGCCCACGGCCGCCGCCAGTTCCAGGTGCAGGCGACACCCCAGCAGCGCTTCGGGCCTGGCATCGACCAGGTGACCGAACATCAGCATGGCATCCCTCGCCAACAGCCAGTTGTCGGGCGCGGCAGGGGCATGTCGGCTGAACGGCACCACTTCACGCCCCTTGATCATCTGCAGTTGCACCCGCGGGTCATCCTGCAAGAACAGCGCATTGAAGCTGCGCTCATGGCATTCGAGCGTGGCACTGTCAGCCACGGGCAGGCTCACCACCAGCACCCGCAGCTGGAAGGTTACCGGCGCACGCAGGGCGATACTCAGTTGTGCGGCACGCAGCATGGCCAGCAGCCGGGTGCTGCGGCGATCATTGCCTTGCAGCACCAGCAAGCGGCAGGTACCGATGTAGTCGGGCCCGCCTGCAGCAACCAGCAGCCGTTGTATCAGCAATTGCAAGGAAGCACGCTGTGCTTGTGACATATGACTGAGCAAGCGCTCGAGTACTTGCTGGTAGATATAGTGCATTGCCTGGTCGTGAATAGCAGTCACGAGATCACCTCATCAACTTCATGCAGCCAGCGCACGTTGATCAGAGGACCTGAACATCAACATGCCCCGAACTTTCCCAGAAGAAATTTCCTACAACTAATTGGAAGTAATGACGTAACCATCACTGTCGCCATGACATCGAGAAAAACCCATCGTCGCGACGCCCCGCCGCTGCCATACACCGCCCTGGCCTGGGCATAGCCATGCTCATTCCACGCTCCTTGCGCAAACTATCATTGAGCCATTATCGAGGGATGCAAAGCGAATAGAAGATACAGATCAGGGTAAAAAAACCATTCAGCGGAAGTGAGAAAACACATTGACTGCCAGACGGGAACAGTACAAGACAAAAAACTTGGCGGGATATTTCGGCAAGCCACGGAGCAATCAGTTCAAATATAGTCCGCGTCGTATTTAATTGTAGGAAACTTCTTTTTTTAACGTAAAACCAGTCTCTATTAGCAACAAAAAACCCGGGACTCTGCCCGGGTTTCCTGATAGATGCAGACCGCTGTCAGTGTTGCGCCATGTCCAGCACCACACGCCCGCCGCACGGGCATTGGTCCATGTAGCGATGCGCCTCGACCACCTGTTCGAACGGGTACACCTTGATGATCTGCGGTGTCAGCAACTGGTCGGCAGTGAACTGGTTGATATCACGCAGGGCGCGCTGCAGCGCCACCTGATCCTGGCTGATACCCAGCTCCGGCTTGCCGGTGAAGTTGCCAATGCAGTGCACATAGAACTGGATGTTCTTCTGGAACGCCGCGCAAGCCGGGAACGGCGTCTGATTGCCGCCTTGCAGGCCATACAGCACCAGGCTGCCACGTGGAGCCAGGACATCGCCCAGCAGCGACATCTGCGGCCCGCCCATGCCATCCAGGACCATGTCCACGCCACGACCATCGGTGTACTTGCCAACCTGCAGCAACAGGTCCTGCTCTTCAGTGACAATCACCTTGTCGGCGCCCAGGCCCAGCAGGTACTCACGCTGATCCGCCTCTTTTGTGGCGGCAAACACCTTCAGCCCCAGGGCCTTGCCCAGTTGCACGAAGGCAGGGCCCGCGCAGTGGCTGGCGTCGGTGACCAGCGCGGTCTGCCCGGCCTTGGCCCGGGCCAGGTCGACGTAGGCGAAATAGGCGATCAGCAGCGGCGTGTAGTGCACGCTGGCCTCGATCGGGGTGAGCACATCCGGATAACGGGTAATGGCCGAACGCGGCAGCACGATGACATCGCCATACACCGGGTGGTCGTTGGCACTGGTGGCCGGGAAGCTGGCAACCCGGTCACCCACCGCAATATCCTCGACCCCTTCGCCGACCGCGGTCACCACCCCCGCCATCTCGTGGCCGATCCCCGCCGGCAGGCGCGCCTGGGACGGTGCCAGGTTCTGGCGCCAGAGCACGTCATACCAGCTGACGCCAACCGCCTCGACGCGGATCTGTACCTCGTCGGCAGCAGGTGACGGTTCGGCCTGCTCCTCGCAACGGAGCACATCGGCAGCGCCGAACTTGTGGAAACGGATCATGCGGGACATCGCATACCTCGCCTTTGTGAACCTCTAATTACCACGGACTTTATCCGGGCTTTGCTGGTTAGACCATCAGTGGTCATTAATAGTCGACATGCTTGTCATCGATTGGGCACCTGACTTTCCCTGCGATTGGTCCCCCTAAACCCGTGCAGGGTACCAGCCTTTGGCCTTAAGATTCACCTCTGCCCCACTTTAGGCGAAGCGCACCGATGAATCGAAACGACCTGCGTCGCGTAGACCTCAACCTGCTGATCGTGTTCGAAACGCTGATGCACGAGCGCAGCGTGACCCGTGCCGCGGAAAAACTGTTCCTCGGCCAGCCCGCCATCAGCGCGGCCCTGTCGCGCCTGCGCAACCTGTTCGACGACCCGCTGTTCGTGCGCACCGGCCGCAGCATGGAGCCCTCGGCCCGGGCCCACGAAATCTTCGCCCTGCTGTCCCCGGCGCTGGACTCGATTTCCACCGCCGTCAGCCGCGCTGCCGAATTCGACCCGGCCACCAGCAATGCGGTGTTCCGCATCGGCCTGTCGGACGACGCCGAATTCGCCCTGCTGCCGCAGCTGCTCAAGCGCATCCGCGCCGAAGCGCCGGGTATCGTGCTGGTGGTGCGCCGGGTCAATTACCTGCTGATGCCGACGCTGCTGGCCTCGGGCGAGATCTCGGTGGGGGTCAGCTACACCAGCGAACTGCCAGCCAACGCCAAGCGCAAGGTGCTGCGCCGCAGCATGCCGAAACTGCTGCGCGCCGACAGCGTGCCCGGCGCCATCACCCTGGACGACTTCTGCGCGCGGCCGCATGCGCTGGTGTCGTTTGCCGGGGACCTGTCGGGGTTCATCGACGAGGCGCTGGACGAGATTGGCCGCAAGCGCCACGTGGTGCTGGCGGTGCCGCAGTTCAACGGGCTGGGGAGCTTGCTGGCGGGCACCGATATTGTCGCTACAGTGCCGGATTACACGGCGGATGCGTTGACCGCGGCGGGTGGGTTGCGGGCTGAGGATCTGCCGCTGGATGTGCGCAGTTTCGAGCTGCACATGGCCTGGCGCGGGGCGCAGGACAATGACCCGGCAGAGCGGTGGTTGCGGTCGCGGATACAGATGTTCTTCGGCGACCCTGACAGTCTTTAGGGGCTTCGCGCCGATCGCGTCCCTGGAAGTGGTGTAACTCATCCTGCGGCGCTATTGAGCGTCCTCCCCGCCTATCCTTGATCAGCAGAAAACCAAGATTGACCGAGTAAGGATTATTCCTTACCATCCGATCAATACATCCGGGAGAACACTCATGCCTGCCATCCACGAAATCGCCACGTTGACCTCGAAGGGACAGGTCACACTGCCAAAATCCGTTCGCCAGCTACTGGGCGTTGACACAGGTGGCAAGATTGCATTCGACGTGCGCGGGGGTGAAATCGTGGTCAGCCGCGTAGAAACCACCCACGAAGACCCTGCCATCGGTGCGTTCCTGGGTTTGCTGGAGGCTGATATCCGAAACGGACGCAACCTCACCACCCTGCCGGAAGACTTGGCGCAAACCATGCTCGCCAATGCAAACCACCCTGTAAACCTGGACGAAGATATCGATGGTGAGGTCGCGATCTAATGCTGCGACATGGCTGGACACTGTTGTTCCATGAAGGTGTGACTTTACAGCTACGCATATTGCAAGAAGCCGCCGCCCGGGCCGAGCAGAACGATCCGCAAGGTTTTGAAAGCAACGCCAACGTCAAGCTGTTTCGGGCATTGAGCCATCTGATCATGGAGGCTGTGCCTGCCGACCCAGGCCGTGATGAGTTCCGCCAAGGCAACACGCTGGGCACCGCCTACAGACATTGGCGCCGCGCAAAAATCGGCAGGCGCTTTCGGCTGTTCTTTCGCTACGACTCAAGGTCCAAGGTCATCGTCTATGCATGGGTCAACGACGAAAATACCCTACGGTCCGCAGGCAGCAAATCCGATCCCTACGCCGTATTCGAGAAGATGCTGGGCCGCGGCAACCCTCCTGATGACTGGGATGCGCTGACTGCTGCAACGCGTAGCGACTGGGACGAGCCCAAAGCATAAGTTGCGCAAATGGGTGAGGGATTGCACGTTCTGCGCCAGCCCCGCCCCCGGTGCGTCCACTGTAATCCACTCGTAGCTGCTGTAAAAAGGGGCCCCATTCATAACCATTTGATTTATATGAAGGGCCAAATGTTATTCGGGGATCCGGACAGTCTCTCAGCACGATCCCCAACACCTCATCGCGCAAATGGCCCAGGCGCTATGGATCAAGGCTTTCACGCTTGGCCGGCAAGAACGCCACGCCCCCCTGTGGGAGCGGCTTCAGCCGCGAAGCAGGCGCCGCGGTATCACATGGATTTCATCAGTCCCGGTCAATCTTGGCATTTGACAAGGCTAAGGACAGGGTCGATACCAATGACATCCCTGCCAAAGGAGTCACCCATGTCGAAGCTTTATCCCAGCATTGATCCTGAGGGGCTGGTCGAGTACTCGGTGGTGTACAGCGACCGCTCGCTCAATCACATGTCGCAGACGTTTCAAGGCGTGATGAAGAACATTTCCAGGACCCTGAAACAGGTCTATAACGCCCAGGCTGTTGCGGTAGTGCCCGGCAGCGGTACATTCGGCATGGAATCGGTAGCGCGCCAGTTTGCCACCGGTCAGCAATGCCTGGTGATACGCAACGGCTGGTTCAGTTATCGCTGGAGCCAGATCCTTGAGATGGGCAACATCCCGGCGGCCACCACAGTGCTGAAAGCCCGACCGGTCGACACTGGTCGCCAGGCTGCCTACGCTCCGCCCCCTCTGGACGAAGTGCTGGCGGCGATAAAGGCGCACAAGCCGCAGATTGTCTTCGCCCCCCACGTTGAAACCTCATCCGGGATTATCCTGCCCGACGATTACCTGCGGGCCGTCGGCGACGCTGTGCATGCGGTGGGCGGCCTGTTCGTGCTCGACTGTATCGCCTCGGGCACGATCTGGGTTGATATGCAAAAGTGCGCAGTCGACCTGCTGATCAGCGCTCCACAGAAAGGCTGGAGCGCCTCCCCTTGCTGCGCCCTGGTGATGCTCAGTGCTTTGGCCCTGGAGCGCATCGAGCAGACGCAAAGCAGCAGTTTCGCCTGCGACCTGAAAAAGTGGCTGCAGATCATGCAGGCCTACGAACAGGGCGGGCATGCCTACCATGCGACCATGCCCAGCGACTCTCTCGCGCGATTTAACAAAGTAATCAATGAGATGCGAGCCTACGGTTTCGACAAGGTCCGCGGCGAACAGCAGGCTCTGGGCGATCGAGTGCGCGCCATGTTGACCGGCAAAGGCATCAAGAGCGTGGCCGCCGCCGGCTTTCAGGCCCCGGGCGTAGTGGTGAGCTACACCGATGATGCCGATATCAAGAGCGGTAAGAAATTTGTCGAGCACGGCCTGCAGATAGCCGCCGGAGTGCCGTTGCAATGTGACGAGCCGGCCGACTTCCAGACCTTCCGCATCGGTCTGTTCGGGCTCGAAAAACTGCACGATATCGAGCGCACGGTCAGCACCCTTGAGCAGGCACTGGACGAAGTGATGGTGAACTAAGGCCTCATCCTGGCATTTGCCGCTTTCTTGTCCTCGGTGATCGAAAGCGGCACGCCACCGGCACAGATGGCGGCGATTCGCGAGCGTCTGCGTGAACTTGGCCTGGAACCTTGCGACTGCTTGTCGCCCCCACTCATGGATGCACTCGCGGTTCACGCCGCCAAGCAAAAAGGCACCTACCGCGAATGATGGTGATCTGAACCCTTAAACTGCTTGCAGTTGCCGGTCAGCGTGGTAGGACGAGCGCACCAGCGGCCCGGAGGCCACGTTTCTGAACCCCATCGCCAAGGCCTGCTCGGCAAGCATGGCGAAGGTGTCAGGGTGCACGAAGCGCTGCACCGGCAGGTGGCTGCGGGACGGTTGCAGATACTGCCCCAGGGGCAGCATGTCAACCTGATGCTCACGCATGCGCTGCATCACCTCGACCACCTCGGCATCGGTCTCGCCCAGGCCGAGTATCAGGCCGGACTTTGTCGGTACCGCCGGCAGGCGTTGCTTGAAGCGCTCCAGCAGGTCCAGCAACCACTCGAAGTCCGAGCCCGGCCGTGCCGCCCGGTACAGGCGCGGCACGGTCTCCAGGTTGTGGTTGAACACGTCTGGCGGCTCTTGCGCCGTGATGTCCAGAGCAACGTCCATACGGCCACGGTAATCCGGCACCAGGGTTTCCAGCTGAATACCCGGCGACAGCCTGCGGATCTCGCGCAGGCAATCGGCGAAGTGGCGGGCACCGCCATCGCGCAGGTCGTCACGGTCCACCGAAGTGATCACCACATACTTCAGGCCAAGGTCGGCAATGGCGATGGCAAGGTTCGTCGGCTCATCGGCATCCAGTGGCTTGGGCCCTGATCGCGACTGAACGCTTTCGACCCAAAGCGGACATCTGTAACCGGGGCCGCTTCGCGGCCCATCGCCGGCAAGCGCGGCTCCCACAAGTACAGCGCATGCCTTAAGGCTGGTGATATTCCTGTGGGAGCCGGCTTGCCGGCGATGAGGCCTGCACTGACTACAGAGCTTTGGATCAGTGTCCGCTTTGGGTCGATAGCAGCCGTTCGTGAAAGCATTCCCAAACGGACTCAGCCCTGTCCAAATGTTCTTCGGGGATCCTGACACATTACGTTCCTGCGCCCACTCATTCGACAGTTTGCCGGGCTACACCCGAGCGCTGCTGGACTGTTTGTCTCTACCGCTAACCGGCAACGCTTGACTCTACCGTAAGGGGCAGACTTTACCCTTGGCTCTTCATCACCTGGAGTTCGTCATGAAGAGCAAACGCATGCTCGTAATCCTCGGCCACCCTTCGAACGACAGCTTTTGCGGCGCTGTGTCCGAACGTTATGTCGAGGCCGCCACGCAAGCAGGCCATGAGGTGCGCCTGCTGCGCCTGGACACCCTGGATTTCGATCCGGTCTTGCACGATGGCTATAACCAGGTCCAGTTGCTTGAGCCTGATTTGATCAACGCACAGAACGACATTGCCTGGGCCGAACACCTGACATTGGTGTACCCGATCTGGTGGGGCGGCATTCCGGCGTTGCTCAAGGGGTTCTTGGACCGCGTGTTTCTGCCCGGTTTTGCCTTCAAGTACTGCAAAGGCTCGCCCTTCCCGGATAAGCTGCTCAAGGGCCGCACGGCTCACCTTCTGGTGACCATGGACACGCCGCCGTGGTACTACCGGTGGGTGTATCGCATGCCGGGCCTGCACCAGATGCGCAAGACCACCCTGGAGTTCTGCGGCATAAAAACCCTGAAAACCCTGACCTTCGGTCCGGTATTGGGCTCCAGGCCGGAACAGCGTGAAGCCTGGCTCAAACAAGTCCAGGCAGTCGCCAGCCGCTGATCGGCCCCGGTCGTATCGTGCCCCTGCGCTGCCCAGCCGAGCCTCCCTGCTGCGACACCTTGTCCAACTTGGCTTCCAACCCCCTGACGCTTGTGCAAAGATGTCGCGCGCCGTACGAGCACGCGACATCTTTTCGCTTCCGATGCGTCAAAAAAGGGATTTTCATGTACATCGGCAAAGCCGCCCAGCTGTCGGGCACCACCGTCAAAAGCATTCGACATTACGAAGAAATCGGCCTCTTGCCCCCCCCGCAACGCGAAGGCAAGTACCGCATCTACAGCCAGCAAAGCGTAGAGCTGCTGACCTTCATCAAATGTGCTCAGCAACTCGGTTTCAAACTCAAGGAAATGCAGGCCATTCTGCAGGATCATCGCGGCCAGGAGCTGCCCTGGGATCTGGCCATGCAGGCCATCAATAACAAAAAGCAGGAATTGATGGGGCAGATCCAGGCCTTGCAGCAAGTGCATGACGGCTTGGTAGAGTTTGAGCTGAGCCTCAAAGATGCTCGGATGCAATGCCAGTTCGAACACCTGGAAAAAGCCCGCTGAATCCGCACCGCCGCCCCTGAACGGCCATGGCGCCCCGTGCCGTTTTCAACACGCAGGCGCCCCGGCGATTTAGCCTGGCACAGCCTCACCCCGCGGCTGCTCGCCCTCTTGCACTGCTGGTTGCGGCACAATCGAGGCAAAGAACCACGGCGAAATCAGCATTCTGTAGATGAACCAACCTTACTCCAGCCCTGCTCGCTGAATATCACCTGATGACTCATACCCAGGCGCCCAACGCCACGTCGGCGCGGACAGGTGTTCAAAGAAGAAATCGGAAACAGCTCTGATCTTCACTGGCCGAGTTCGCGCAGACGGTGTCACGAAATACAAGCCGCCCCGAGTCATACTCCACTCAGGCAAGATTCTTTCCAGGCGCCCATCCGCCAGATACTCACTCGCGATGAACTCAGGCAGTTCAGAGATGGCCATCCCTTCTAGCAGCATTGGGATCATCGCCTCCGAATTAGTGACACGCAAAGGCCCGGTAGGCACGACATCCTCTTCTACTCCAGATATATGCGTGAATCTCCAGACTTGCGTCCGAGCACGGTAGGCGTAGCTAAGGCAAAGCATACTTGCAAGCTCTCGGGGGTGCTTTGGCCTTCCGTGCTGATTGAGGTAGGCCGGTGAGGCGACAAGAAACTGAGTCACGGCACACAGTTTTCTAGCCACCAATGAAGAGTCGGGCAATGCAGCGATCCTCAAGGCCGCGTCGAAACCATCCGCGATCAGGTCAACCGAAGCGTCGGACAAATGGAGGTCTACCGAGAGCTCTGGATACTGCCGAATGAGTTGGGGCATCAAGGGCGCGACCCATCTCAAGCCGAACGACATGGGGATCGCGAGGCGAACCAGGCCGCGAGGTCGAACGGAGAGCTCCATTGCCTCGCCTTCCACCTCTTCGGCCTGTCGGTAGATTTCCCCAGCCTTGCCAGCCATGCTCTGGCCGAATTCGGTCAATGAAAGTTGTCGAGACGTGCGGTTGAACAGGCGCCCCCCCAGCCGCTCCTCCAGCCGTGCTACCGCCCTGGACACTGTGGGCACTGAAACGCCCATGACTCTGGCGGCGGCTGCGAACGAGCCCTCCTCAGCTACCTTGGCAAACATCGCCAGCCCTTCAAAATCCGGAAGTTTGCTCATTTCATTTCTGCAACGATGAGTTTCCAACAATTCTATTTTGGTTTTTCCCGGTCGTCGATACGCTTCTCCCAACGCAACATCACAAACACCGGAGATGATCATGACTGGCAAGCTTGAAAACAAAATCGCAATCGTGACTGGCGGAACCTCAGGCATCGGGCTGGCGACCGCCAAGCTTTTCGCTCAACAAGGCGCACGAGTATTCATCACCGGGCGCCGCCAGGTGGAGCTGGACAACGCCGTCGCACAGATTGGTAGCGCAGTCGGGGTTCGAGTGGATTCTTCCAAGCCGGACGAACTCGATGCCCTGTACCAACAGGTGGCTGCAGAGCACGGGCAAATCGACGTATTGTTCGCAAACGCAGGCGGTGGCTCGATGTTGCCTCTGGGAGACATTTCTGAAGAACACTACTACGACACTTTTGATCGTAACGTCAAAGGTACGCTGTTCACGGTTCAGAAAGCGCTGCCACTTCTGGCTCAAGGCGCTTCAGTGATTTTGACCGGTTCCACTGCCGCCAGCTCGGGCACACCCGCATTCAGCGTGTACGCGGCCTCCAAGGCTGCGGTGCGTGCCTTCGCCCGTAACTGGATCCTCGACCTTAAAGATCGCAACATCCGGGTCAACACCATCAGCCCCGGCGCGACTCGCACCCCGGGTCTGGTAGACCTCGCCGGGCCGGACGCAGCTCAGCAGCAAGGCCTGCTGGACTACCTGGCATCGCAGATTCCCTTGGGGCGCGTCGGCGAGCCTGAAGAGATTGCCAAAGCCGCTCTGTTCCTGGCGTCCAGCGACGCCAGCTTCGTCAACGGGGCCGAACTGTTCGTCGACGGTGGCCAGGCGCAAGTCTAACGAGTAAAGGCCGCGACAAATGCGGCCTTCCCTCACTGTTTGAGGAAGCCTGTCAGTTTCGTCTCGACCGTTCTATGGACATTGCCCCTTACCTCGAAACATTAAGAAATATTTTTGCTGAAATTTAGGTTGTACGACATCCTATCTACTGTGATCGACTACGCTCCGCTCTCACAAAAAAAACAATGGAGTCACCATGTCGAGCATACCTTCTGTCGAGGGGAAAACTGCCGTAACCCCTCAAAATCGCCTGTCAAAGCTGATCAAATTGCTTGGCCCCGGCGTCATCGCGGTTCTGTCGTGGTTGGGGGCAGGAGATCTGATAACCTCATCTGTCGCCGGGGCGAACTATGGTTACGCCATGATGTGGGTGCTGGCCGTTTCGCTCCTGCTCCGATACCTGATCGTAAACATCATCGCCCGCTTTCAGCTGTGCAATAACCAAGGGATGACCATTCTGCAGGGCTATGCGCAGCTGCACCCGGTGTTCGCCTGGTTCATGTTGGCCTATGCCCTGTTGATGGGGCACCTGATGAACGCCTACATGATCAAGGGTGCGGGGGAAGCGCTGGCGATGTTGCTGCGGATCGACTACCCACTGCTGTGCTCCATGGCCGTGGTGCTGGCCGTGTGGATGCTGGTGGGGCGCAACATCTACGCAATGATCGAAGGGGTCATGAAACTACTGTTGGCGGTGATGACCTTGGCCTTCCTGGCGCTGGCGGTGATGTCCGGCCCCGACGTGGCGGGTATCGTCAAAGGCACCATCGGCTTCAGCATTCCAGCCGATGAAGGCGTTCATGGTGCACTGCTGGTAGCGGTATCGGTGATCGGTGCCGTGGCAGGCTCGGTAGCCAACTTCGTGCACCCCTATGTCATGCGTGAAAAAGGCTGGGTCGGCCCGCAACACAAACGCATCCAGCGCAACGACCTGCTGTTTGCGGTATTCGTCGGTATCGTCATCAACCTGGCAATCTGGATCGTCGGCGCGGAAATCCTGCGGCCCAACGGCATCGAGGTGAAAACGCTCGGCGACCTGGGCAAGGCGTTGGAACTGTTCTTCGGCCCGATCGGCTGGTACATCTTCTTCGTAGGCGTATTCGCCACTTTGTTCGCCAGCATTTCTGGCAAGACCACTGCGTTCCCCATGCTGATCACCGACGCTTTCCAGCATGTGAAGCCCGAGCGGCGCGAACGCTATGGAAAGGAATTCCACAACGACCCGATGCACAAATGGTTCATGTTGTTCATCCTGGTGACGCCACTGGCCTGGTCGATCCCGGGTATGCCCGACTTCGTGAGCCTTACCATCGGTGTCAGCGCGCTGAACATCATCGGCCTGCCGGTGATCTCGCTGGGCCTGCTGATCATGTCCAACCAGAAATCGCTGCTGGGCAAGGCGTACCGCAACAACTGGTTCGAAAACATCGCGCTGGCCTTCGCCACTGGCCTGGCGTTATGGGTAGCCTTCCAGCTGGCAGTGGACCTTATCGCCTGAAGGTAACGGACAGCCCTGGCTCAATGTTGGCCAGGGCTGATTGGCGCTGCGCCTCGGCCTGATACCGGCGTGACCGGTATTTTTCTGCCTGCATTACACTACGCAGCGTACCACCGGACTTGTTGGTCTGAACTTTGCGGCCCACCTTGGCTTCCCCTGCATATCCATCACGCAAAGATGCCTAGCAGAAGGCTGACATTTTCGAGATCTACAGGGGTTCGCAAAATGATCGATCAAGCGACAGGTATGAAATCAGGTGAACGCTATCGCGTGGAAAACGTGGAGCGGGCACATCAGTTCCCAGGCTTCTTCCAGGACGGGAAGTACTACCTCGGCCCTGAGCTTCTGACCGCCGTGGGTTGGATCGAGGGCACGCGTTTCATCTACGACAGCGTGGATGCCGAGGGTGAACCCGTGTTTCCGAACCGGGAGGCTGGCACGGTTGAAGGGCTGACGTTGACCCTGGTCGACGGCACCGCTCTTGAAATCTCTCGGATCGAAGCCAGCGAAACGATCGCGCCAGTTGACGACCAGACTACGTCTGGCAAAGAGCGGGAATCGCCCCGAGAGGGCTATCCGAGCAGAGGGCCGCTGCGCGGCAAAGTCGTGGTCATCACTGGCGCTTCCAGCGGTATCGGCCGTGCCGCCGCGCACGCATTTGCCTGCAAGGGTGCTCGCTTGGTGCTTGCCGCACGCGATGAACCAGCGTTGTTCGACGTCCTGGACGAATGCACCGACTGCGGGACGGATGCCATAGCGATCACGACCGATGTCACCCGCAACGACCAGGTGCAAGCGCTGGCCGCGCAGGCAGCAGAATTCGGCCACGGACGAATCGATATCTGGATCAACAACGCCGGCGTTGGGGCGGTCGGCAATTTCGAGGAAACACCACTGGAGGCCCACGAGCAGGTCATCCAGACCGACCTGATGGGTTACCTGCGCGGCGCTTTTGTAGCCCTTCCCCTGTTCAAGGCCCAAGGCAGCGGCATCCTGATCAACACGCTGTCACTGGGCAGTTGGGTGGCCCAACCCTATGCAGCCGCGTACTCGGCGAGCAAGTTCGGCTTGCGTGGGCTGACTGAGGCGCTGCGAGGGGAATTGACGGCGTTCCCCGAGATCCACGTGTGCGATATCTATCCGGCCGTCATGGACACACCGGGCTTCCGAGACGGCGGCAACTACACAGGCCATGCGCTGACGCCTCCGGGCCCTGTATATGATCCCGAACTTGTGGCGAAGGCCATGGTGGCCTGCGCAATCTCACCACGCGCTCACACCACGGTCGGTGCCACAGCCCGCCTGGCGCATCTGGCCAGTTACCTGGTACCAGGCCTGCCCCTGTTATCGGGGTGGCTGACGCGTCGGGGGATAAACCGCAGTCCCAAAGCCGAAACATCATCTGGCAACCTCTTTGAGCCGCCGAGTGGCAGGAGGAGTATCGATGGGGGCTGGAGGAAATCAAAAGACAAGACGCCTGTACTGATCGGCGCAGCGGCGCTTGGAGTGATCGTAGGTCTTGCAATCACCTTTTCACGACGCAGGAGCTGAACGACCGTGCCGTCAAAGTCGACGCAAGTCAGAATCCCCCAGAGGTTCGCGTACAAAGCTCTGTGGCGCCACAGTCGCCCGCACGGGTTCTTTCGCGCAACCCGTCGGGACGAGCAGAAAGCAGTGGAGCAAACGCCCCCCTGCCTGACGTCCGAGTTGAACACAGACTTTCCTGTGTGACGACATGAGGTGAAAGATCATGGCTGACAACCAATCCAATCGTGGCCACCAAGGTGGTACCGCACAGAACAACCCAGGCAACTTTGCCAATGACCGTGAGAAGGCATCGGAGGCAGGTCGCAAAGGCGGCCAGAGCTCTGGGGGCAATTTTGCCAACGACCGTGAGCGCGCCTCCGAGGCTGGACGCAAAGGCGGACAGAACAGTCACGGCGGCGGTCGTGGTAGCGAAAATCGCTAACTTGAAATGAGTTCGGCCAGGGTGCACGGCGCCCTGGCCTTTTTTCAAATTGAACGCAGCGGCCACCACACGTGCTGCGTCGGTTTCAAGCTACACCGAAGCAGTGAGCCGCCCTTTCCACGCTTCGTATCTGGCAAGCAGCGGTTGAACGCTCAATCCGTGCAGCAGAATGCTTAGCGCCACCACCGATAGAACCAGGTTGATACTCTGCGCGGCTGACGTGGCAAGCAGCCCGTGATTGAGGGCATAGAACAGATAGTAGAAACTGCCGATTCCTCGAATGCCAAACCATCCCAATAGCCCACGCTGCCGGATATCCAGCATTCCTCGAGCCGGAAACACGAGGATGCTCAAGGGACGAATCAGCAGGAAAAGCGCTGCGGCGACGATCAAGGCCCGCCAGTCCCAATGCTCGATGAGTACTACCCCGAGCATGGTCACCAGAAACACCTCCATTGCCCGTTCGATCAAGCTGCCGAAAGCCAGCATATCCCCCAACATGATGCCTGCTGCCACCTGCGAGTCGTCGAGGCCTTGCACATCACCTTTGACGGCCATCTCCGGCGCCACATGCTGGTGGCCTACCACGGGCTGTACCAGGTGTTCAGCAGCCGGCTCTTCGGGGCCATTGGAGGTCTGAACCTCTGCCTGGCGTAAACCGAGGCCAGCAGCGAACACCGCTAAAAACCCATAGGCCTGAATCGACTCGGCGCTCACGTAAGCCAGCGCAATCAGGGCAAGGGCCAGATAGTCATTGGGCGACACGGTACTGTCGTCGTTGCGCAGGCGCAAAAAGAGCGTGAGCTTGCCCAGGCCGCGCCCCATCCAGTAACCAAGCAACAGGCCTGCGGTCACTGCCCACAGCATGTCCTTGAACAACCAGTCACTGAACCATGCCTGGCCGGTATCCTGCTGAAGGAACAACCCGAGGATGACGAAGGGGAACGCCACGCCATCGTTGAGCCCTGCCTCGCCAGACAAGCTGAAACGCACCGGATCATCATCCCGGGCATCAACCACCTGTACCAGGGTGGCAAGCACGGGGTCTGTGGGTGCGAGTATCGCCCCGATCAATACCGATATGCCCCACCCCAGGTTCAGGCCATGATGCAGCACCAGCGTTACCCCACCGATGCAGACCAACATCACCGGCCCTGCCAGGTAGAAGGCGCACCACCATCTGCGGTCATGCAAGGGCAGGCGCAACTTCAAGCCACTGAAGAACAGCGAAAACAGCACAGCGACTTCGGTGAGGTGCTCCATCCAGCCGCTCGCCTTGCTCAGGTCCAGATGAAGAAAACCCAACCCCGATGTGCCCAGGCCGATACCCAGGGCAAGGCACACCACGGACGAAGTCACAGGGATCCATCGCAGGTAGGAGGATGAGAGCGCCAGTAGCAGCAAGACGGCGCCCAGCATGGCGAACCAGACGATGAAGGTCATCTGCGCACAAGCCTTGAAAGAGTTTTCGACTACATTTTGGACTTTCTGGCGAAACAGGTCGTTCCGCTGCATTGCACGTAACTCATTGGGTAATGTACCCCGCACCGCTCATCGTACCGAATGCAGATTGAAACCAACAAAACCAGGGCCAATCGTTTCAAACCGGTATTAACGTTCTCAACTGCAGGAGCGACTACCGTGCGAGACTTCCCTACTCCGCCCTTCCCCCCCCAGCCTCAAGACGTCCCCGGTTCTCAGCGGAAGATGGAGCCGTATCCAGACTGCGGAGAGCAGTCGTATACCGGTCAGAACCGACTGGAAGGCAAAATTGCACTTATCACTGGAGCGGACAGCGGTATCGGCCGGGCGGTAGCCATCGCCTACGCCCGCGAAGGAGCCGACGTTGCCATCGCCTACCTCAATGAGCATGAAGACGCGCAAGAAACAGCGCGCTGGGTTAAGGCAGCGGGCCGACAATGCCTGCTGTTGCCAGGGGACTTGGCGCAGAAACAGCACTGCTACGACATCGTCGAAAAGACAGTCGAACAGTTCGGGCGTATCGACATTCTGGTCAATAACGCGGCGTTCCAGATGTCCCACGAAACCCTGGAAGAAATCGACGATGATGAATGGGTAAAAACCTTCGATACCAACATCACCGCCATCTTTCGAATCTGCCAGGCGGCAATCGCTTCCATGCCAAAGGGGAGTTCGATCATCAATACGAGCTCGGTCAACTCCGACGACCCCTCTCCAAGCTTGCTGGCCTATGCAACGACCAAAGGTGCGATTGCCAACTTCACTGCTGGCTTGGCTCAACTACTCGGAAAAAAGGGAATCCGAGTGAACAGCGTGGCACCGGGGCCTATCTGGACGCCTCTGATTCCCTCCACCATGCCAGACGAAGCGGTCAGGAACTTCGGTTCGAAAACACCGTTGGGCCGTCCTGGGCAACCGGTGGAAGTCGCCCCGATCTACGTATTGCTGGGCTCCGACGAGGCCAGTTACATCAGTGGTTCACGTTACGGAGTTACTGGCGGCAAACCGATCCTCTAGAAAATTGCTGGGAAAAACATGCCGTACGGACGCATCCCGTACGGCACCCGGCAGCCATAACGCCTACACAGCGCGCGGATGCATCGGTCATAGCAGCTCGGGGAATGCAGCGCCAAGCAGGCCCGGATCCTTCAGGATCGATGCGCTGCTGGCGATATCCGGTGCCAGCCAACGGTCCTGGGCATACGCCGGGACCCGTTCGCGCAACAACCGCCAAGCAACGCTGGTACCCGCGCCAAAGCGCTGCTCCTTGAGGAACTCGAATGCCTGGGCCGCCAACAGGTATTCGATGGCGAGGATCTGCGTGCAGTTCTCCAGGGCGCGGTGCAGCTTCAACCCGGCATTGGTGCCCATGCTCAGATGGTCCTCCTGCAGGCCGGAGGTGACGTAGTTGTCGACGACTGCCGGTTGTGCCAGCTGACGGTTTTCCGCACACAGTGAAGCGGCCACGTACTGGACAATCATCATGCCCGAATTCACCCCCGGCTGGCTGACCAGGAAGGCCGGCAAGCCGCTGACCAACGGGTTGATCAGGCGATCGAGACGACGCTCGGCAATCGCCCCGATCTCGGCCACCGCGATAGCCAGCAAGTCGGCCGCCATGGCCACCGACTGGCCGTGCGGATTCGCCTGGGAAACTACCCGATACGACTCGGGCGTACCCAGCAGCATCGGGTTGTCGGTGGTGGAGTTGAGTTCGGTTTCGATCTGCCGCGCAGCGTGTTCCAGCTGATCGCGCGCGGCGCCATGAACCTGCGGGATCGAGCGAATGCTCAAGGCATCCTGGGTGCGAATGCCTTGGCTGCTGGCAATGATTTCGCTGCCGTCGAGCAGGCGCCGCAGGTTACTGCCCACGCGCTGCATGCCGGGGTGCGGTTTCATCGCGATGATTTCAGGGTCGAAGGCATCAAGCTGGCCGCGCAGGGCCTCGAAGCTCATGGCGCTGATAACGTCCGCCCATTGGCTCAACCGAGTGGCGTCGTCCAGCGACAAGCAGCTCAGGCCGGTCATGCAAGGGGTACCGTTGACCAGGCACAGGCCATCCTTGGCACCCAGTTTGACCGGCGCCAGGCCGACCTCGGCCAAGGCCTGCTGCGCCGGCATGATCTGGCCGCGATAGCTGACCTGGCCGACGCCCAGCAAGCTGATGCTGATATGCGCCATGTGGGTCAGGTACCCCACCGACCCTTGCTTCGGCACCTGCGGGGTGATGTGCTGGTTGAGCAGGGTCAGCAGCGCCTCGACCACCTTGCGCTGCAGGCCGGAACGGCCCTGGCAGAAATTGATGATCGCCGCGCACATGATCGCCCGGGTCTGTTCATCCGACAGCGCCGTACCCACGCCACAGGCATGGCTGAGCAAAGTGTTGTGCGACAGCTGGCTGAGTTGTTCGTCCTGCAACGAGACATTGCACAAGGCGCCAAGCCCGGTATTGACGCCATAGGCGCGGTCACCGCTGGAAACGATGCGCTGGACAATCGCCTGGGCGTTCTCGATCCGCGCCCAGGCCGATGGGGCCAGCTCAAGCTTCGCGCCATGCCGGGCCACAGCCACCACGTCCTGCCAACGCACTGGCGCCTCGGCGATGATGATTCTTTCGGCAAACGACATACACGCGTTCCTTAAAGCGAAGCTACGCGACGCTGCACGAAACGATCGACGTATTCGTCCGCAGGCTGGTAGAGGATTTCTTTCGGTGTGCCGACCTGGACCAGGCGACCGTCCTTGAGAATGGCAATCCGGTTGCCGATACGCACCGCCTCGTCCAGGTCGTGCGTGATGAAGACGATGGTCTTGTGCAGGGTCTTCTGCAGCTCCAGCAACTGGTCCTGCATTTCGGCGCGAATCAGTGGGTCGAGCGCACTGAAGGCTTCATCCATCAGGATGATGTCGGTGTCGGCAGCCAGGGCGCGGGCCAGGCCGACGCGCTGACGCATGCCACCCGACAACTGGTGCGGGTACGACTTTTCGTAACCCTTGAGGCCCACGGTGTTGATCCAGTGCAGGGCACGCTCTGTGCACATGGCCTTGCTCTCGCCACGGACTTTCAGGCCGTAGGCGACGTTGTCCAGCACGGTGCGGTGCGGCAACAGGCCGAAGCTCTGAAACACCATGCTGATCTTGTGCCGGCGGAATTCGCGCAGGGCCTCCATGTCGTACTGCAGAATGTCTTCGCCATCGACCAGGATCTGGCCGCTGGTCGGGTCGATCAGGCGGTTGAAGTGGCGCACCAGGGTCGACTTGCCCGAGCCCGACAGCCCCATGATCACGAAGATCTCGCCGCTGCCGATGGACAACGAGAGATCGTTGACCCCGACCACGCAGCCGGTTTCGGCCAGGACCTGATCCTTGGCTTTTTGCTGGCGGATCAGTTTCAGGGCATCTTCGGCGCGAGCACCGAATATCTTGAAGACATTCTTGACTTCGATCTTGTTCATTGTCTGTTTGGCGCTCATTTGCCCACCCCATGCCGTGGTCGGCCATAGGCCTGGGTAATGCGGTCGATCACGACCGCCAGAATCACGATGGCCAGGCCTGCTTCGAGGCCGCGGCCCACATTCAGGGTCTGGATGCCGACCAAAACGTCTTCACCCAGGCCGCGGGCACCGATCATCGAGGCGATGACCACCATCGACAGGGCCATCATGGTGGTCTGGTTGATACCGGCCATGATGCTCGGCAACGCCAGTGGCAGCTGCACGCCGAACAGTTGCTGCATGCGATTGGCACCGAAAGCGTTGATCGCCTCCATGACCTCGCCATCCACCTGGCGAATGCCCAGGTCGGTCAGGCGAATCAACGGCGGCGCGGCATAGATGACGGTGGCGAAGATCGCCGGCACCTTGCCCAGGCCGAACAGCATCAGCACCGGTATCAGGTACACGAAGCTGGGCATGGTCTGCATGATGTCGAGCAGCGGCATCAACACCGCCCGCAGGCGATCGTTGCGCGCCGACAGCACACCCAGCGGAATGCCGACCAGGACCGATATCAGCGTTGCGACCAGCATCAGCGCCAGGGTCTGCATCAGCTTGTCCCAGAGGCCGACCGCGCCGACCAGGAACAGCAAGCCGACGATCACGGCAGTGGTCACGACTTTGCGGGTGGCGTGCCAGGCGATACCGGCGACGATGGCCAGCATCAGCCACCAGGGCAATGCGCGCAGCAGGCCTTCGAGGTTGACGATGGCCCACAGCAGGGTGTCGGAGATGTGCCGGAACACATCACCGTAGTTTGTTACAAGCGCATCGACCCAGCCATTGACCCAGTCGGCAATGGAAAACGTGAAGTTCTTGGGAAACATGGAATTCTCTCGAGCAAGTGCATGAAACGGACTGTCGCGTGCCTTGTCCGGCAGGAGCCGGACGAGCCCACACGCTCAGAGTGCCGCGTCCACCTTTTTGGCTGCGTCTTCGCTGACCCAGCTGTGCCAGACCTCGGGGTGCTCCTTGAGGAACAACTTGGCCAGCTCCGGCGACTCGATGCGATCTTTGCTCATGCGCGCCAGGTTCTGGTTCAGCAGGTCGATCGGCAGATTGACCTTTTCCAGCACCGCCACCAGTTCCGGCGCCTGCTCGTGGAAGGCCTTAGACAGGCCCACTTTGATGGTCAGGGATTTATCCACGCCTGGCTTCTCGTCCAGCTTGACCAGGTCGACCAGGCCCATCAGCGGCGTCGGCGACCAGTAGTAGAACAGGATCGGCTCGCCACGCTTGTAGCTCGACAGCACGGCGGCATCCAGTGCCGGGCCGGTGCCCGGGCGGAAGTTGGTGTAGCTGCTTTCCAGGCCGTAGTGTTTGAGCATCTCGCTGTTGTCCAGCTCGCAGGTCCAGCCGGCCGGGCAATTGTAGAAGCGCCCCTTGTCCGGTTCTTCCGGGTCTTTGAATACCTGGGCGTATTGCCCAAGATCGGCGATGGTCTTGAGGTTCGGTGCCTTGGCTTCGAGTTTGCGCTTGGGGTCGCCTTCGATCACGTAACGCGGCACATACCAGCCTTCGACCGCGCCAACGACCGGTGCGCCGACGCCAACGACCTTGCCGGCGGCCGCAGCCTTGTTCCAGACCTCGCTGCGCCCTACCCACTCTTCGGCAAACACCTGAATGTCGTTGCTGCTCAGGGCGTTTTCCATGGAGATGGAGTTACCCGGCAAGCTGTCGGTTTCACAGCCATAACCATTTTTCAGCACGAACTGCATCACGTCCGTGAGCAGCATCCCGCTTTCCCAGTTCAATCCGGCGAATTTCACCGGTTTGCCAGACTCGCACCAGCCGGCCGCCTGGCTGGCACCAGCGGCCGCCAGCAGCCCGAAAGATAGTGTCGTGGTCAGCAGAGCCTTTGTAATTTTCATTGTGACGCTCCCAAACAAGAACATGGATTGCAGTAGTCGAGGGCATCCGGCCCAAAGAGGGTCGCCAAACTGGCTGATCAGCCTTGCAATCGGCATCGGCGTGGCACCTGTGATCGGTGGCCACTGCACAGAGGAAATATTTCACAACCTCAAAAAAGGATAAAATAATATGTCCTGATGTATCACAACGGAAAAACCTATGAAGTTCACACTGCGACAACTGCGCTACGCGCTCGCAGCGGCCAAGCACGGGAACCTGACGACTGCCGCCATGGAGCTTCATGTTTCACAGCCCTCCATTTCGGCGGCCATCAGCGAATTGGAAGAGGTGCTGGGCCAATCGATTTTCGTGCGCCAACGTGGCCTCGGCATATCGCTGACCCCGTTCGGGCGTACCGTCATGGTCCAGGCCCGTCGCGTTCTGAGCGAGGCTCGGACCTTTGCCGAGATCAATGCCAATGCGGGAAAGTGTGTCGGAGAGTTGGTGGTCGGGTGTTTTGAAGACCTGGCGCCCTATTGCCTGCCACAGATCGTGCGACGGATGCAGGAGTCCTGCCCGAGGGTCACGGTCGATATGCGCGAAGGCAGCTTCGATTATGTTGGCAAGCGGCTGAGTGAGGGCGCGATAGAGCTGGCGATCACCTACGATCTGGGTCTGCCGCCGAACACTCAATGCACCCAGCTGTGCCAGCTGACCGCTCAGGTACTGCTGGCTGCCGATCACCCGTTGGCCAAGGAATCGCGCGTCAGCCTCAAAGCGCTATCCGAATACACCCTGGTAGTCACCGATCAGGTCCACAGCTGGCAGCATGTGCTGGACCTGTTCAGCTTCTACGATCTTTCGCCCGCCGCTGTGCACCGCGTGCGCACCTTCGAGATGCAGCGTAGCCTGGTCGCCAACGGGTTTGGCGTGGCACTGATCTACACCCGGCCATTTGGTGACCGCAGCTATGATGGCCAAGCGCTGGTGTGTCGGCCGACCGAGGAGAAATTGCCAACGCACAGCATCGTGCTGGCGCATGATCAGCGCTATCCGCTGACGCCTTCGGCTGAGGCTTTCAAGGAACTGGCGGTGGCATGGTTCGCGGAGCGGCCGTCGTTTGCGTCCGAATGAAACTGCCCTCCTCTGCGAGGCGTCACTGCGCTAACGATACCTGGTCTTTCATCATCCCCATCAGTACCTCGTTTTCCAGCGGTTTGCTGAGCAAAAAGCCTTGTACTTCATGGCATTGGTCATCGCTGAGCAAGGCCAGTTGCTCGGCGGTCTCGACACCTTCGGCAGTCACCGTCATGCCCATTGCATTGCCAAGGTTGATGATGGCCTGGACCACGCTACGGTCGCTGCCACTCTTGCCCAGGTGCTGCACGAAACGCTTGTCGATCTTGATGCTGTCGAACGGGTAGGTACGCAGGTAGCCCAACGAGGAGTAACCGGTCCCGAAGTCATCCATGTTCAGGAGCACGCCCAGCTCCTTCAGTGCAAGCATGGTGTGCAGTGCGCCTTCGACATCGTTGAGCATGACGTTCTCGGTAATTTCCAGCTCCAGGCGGTGGGCTGGCAGCCCGGTGGCGCGCAACGCGTTGCCGACGTCGCGAACCACATCGCTGCGGCTGAACTGGGCCGGCGACATGTTGACCGAGACCATCACCGCCTGCGGCCAGCCCCGCGCCTTGGTACAGGCTTCCTGCAGCACCCAGTTGCCAAGCAGCACGATCAGGTCGGACTCTTCGGCAAGCGGGATGAAACGATCCGGGCGGAGCAGGCCCAGGCGCGGGTGTTGCCAGCGCACCAGGGCCTCGGCCGATGCGATCGAGACCCCATCGACCTTGAAGCGCGGCTGAAAATGCAGCACCAGCTCGCCACGCGGTATGCCCTCGCGCAGCTCGCTTTCCAGCACACGCTTCTCCATCAATGCTGCGTTCATCTGTGCCGAAAAGAATCGCCAGGTGTTCTTGCCCGCCTGCTTGGCTCTGTAAAGGGCCACGTCGGCGTGCCGGATCAGGTCGCTCGCCGTACCAGGGTACTCGGCCGACAGCACTACACCCAGGCTTACCCCCACTTGCACGACATGCCCTTCGACCTGAATGGGGCGTTTGATCGCCTCGATCACGCGCATGCAGAAGCGGTCCATGTCCTGGTGATCGCCTGGCCGGGTCAGCACGACGATGAACTCATCGCCTCCCAGACGGGCGACCAGATCACTGTCGCGGGTAACATGACCGAGGCGGCTCGCTACCTCGAGCAGCACCGCGTCGCCGGCCGGATGCCCAAGGCTGTCGTTGATTGGCTTGAAGTTGTCCAGATCGAGCATCAGCAGCGCCACCTGGGGTAGCTCAGCGCCAGGGGCTGATTGTTCGAGGAAACGGAACAGCTTGTTGCGATTCGGCAGGCCGGTCAGGGCGTCGTGCAAGGAGAGGTGCTGAATCTGGGCATGGGCGGCGACTTCGTCGGTGATGTCGCTGCACGTGCCACGAAAGCCGGTACACACGCCCTCGGCCACGATCGCGCGAGAGGCGATCCTGCAGATACGCTGCTGGCCTAGATGGTCCTGGTACTGGCAGCGCAGCGTGCCGGAGGAGCCTGTCGCTGCCAGGCTGTGCAGCGAGGTCCGGAGGTTGCTGGTATCACACGACAGCAACTCGGTAATCGGGCGCTGTCGCCACGCTTCGACGGGGTGCCCGGTGAGTTCGGTGAACCGGTCCGAAAGGTAGGTCAGGCGAAGGAGCACATCCGTTTCCCAGATCCAGTCCGAGGCAGCTTCGGCCACTGCCTTGAAGCGCTCTTCACTTGATTGCAGGGCGACCCTGGAAGTCACCAGAGCACGGTGGCTGCGATCGATCCTGCTGCTGGCGCGGATCGCATAGCGTGCAAACAATGCCATGCTCAGTGCGATGAACAGAACGGCGATAGCCAAGGGCGCGATTACCGTGTGGATCAGTTCGGTGCCGGGCTGCGGTATATCCCATGTCAAGGTGTGGCCGCTGCCTTCGAGTGGCAAGGCACCGCGCCCTTGGCGCTGATCGGCCGAATCGCCCACGGCCAGGCCGGACAGCCCCGCAGCCTGGCCCAGCGGCAAGAGCACCTGTGGCGACAGAACCCGAATGAACACCAACACCGCAGTGGGTCCCGGCGGGCGGGCCGGCTGGGTCTGCGGGCGGATCAGTGCAGCGACGTACACCGCCGGCTGGCCACGAAAGACCAGATAGCCTGAAGACGCCTGATCGTGCAGCGCTGCTTGTCGAGCCTCCTGCAGGATCTTGCCGGCACTGACGGTATGCTGCTCAAGGCCCTGCTGGCTGAGCTTACCGTCCAGTATTGCGTACCGTGTACCGTCGTCATCGAGCACATATACGCCTTCGTACCCGTCGGAGGTATAGAGCGTGGCGCCGACATTGTCCTCGTCGTATGCCCAATGTGCATCGACCTGCCCGCCCAAGTGATCATAGGCGGCCTGCCAGTTGGCATGGGTCAGCAGGAACGTCTTGTCATTCTTCTGCAACTGGGCCATCGCGGATTCTGCATAGAAGCGGCTTTGCTCCACTTCTCGGGCGTCCAGTGCCCCGGCGAGGCGGTAGAGGGAGAACAGCCCCAGCAACAAGGCCAACAGCAGAATCAGGGAAAACGCCACGATCAGTTGCCCGACCACATCACTGCGGGTCGACATTTCATTGTCAGCAAAGACGTCCATTGGTTCACCATCGCGGCCTAGGGTCTCCCGGTTGACCGGGCGGCAGGCTTGGAGGTCGATGGAGCTGACGATCGGTGGTTGGCGAAAGGCAACCTAAAGCCTGATACGGGCCAGGTTGGATAACGGTTCTGGTGCGTACCGCGGATAACGACCCATAACTGTCGTTTTGCCCAACGGCGATCATTGTGGGAGCGGGTTTACCCGCGAACACCGGCACAGCCGGTGCCATCCACCGCGGCGCCTGCTTCGCGGGTAAACCCGCTCCCACAGGGACGGCGTCGCATTTAAGATCACGCGGTACCTGTGAGCGGGCATGCCCGCGAACACCGGCAAAGCCGGTGCCATCCACCGCGTCGTCTGCTTCGCGGGCGCGCCCGCTCCCACAGGTACTGCGCTGGCTTCGAGTTGACGCAGAACCTGTGGGAGCGGGTTCACCCGCGAAGAGGCCGTCGAGGTCAATCACGGCTGCCGCTGGATTTCAACAAAACCCAGACGCCCGCCAGACACCCGGCACCGCCCCATTCGCGGGTAAACCCCACTGGGACGGCGCCGCACTTGAGATCACGCGGCACCTGTGGGAGCGGGCATGCCCGCGAACACCGGCCAAGCCGGTGCCATCCACCGCGTCGTCTGCTTCGCGGGCGCGCCCGCTCCCACAGGTACTGCGCGGGCTTCGAGTTGGCGCTGAACCTGTGGGAGCGGGTTCACCCGCGAAGGGGCCCTCGAGGTCAATCACGGCTACCGCTTGAGTCAAACAAAGCCCAAACGCTCGTCAGACACCCGGCACTGTCTTCTGCCCAACCAGCTGCTGCCTCTCCACCCCATCCAGCAACGCTTCCACCACCGCCTTGGCCGAATCCAGCCCATTTTCGTTACTCAACAACAGATCACGACAGGTCCCCTTGGCCAGCTCCAGTGCCTTGAGATTGGTCGCAAACGCGCCTTTGAGCAGCGTGGACAGATGCACCAGCGCATCTTCGTAGTCCACCCCAGAACGCACGGCAAACAACGGTGGATGGCTGCATTCGCACGTGGAGAAACTGGAGGACGCCGTGGTGGCGCGTACGGGAGGATCGGGTAAGCCTTTTGTCATTGTGTCGCTCCTTGATTCACTGGAGCCGCCACACAACGTGACCAAACGAATGGGTGGCGACTGTACGCGGGTTGGTCAACCGGGAATCAAGGAAACCGGCGCGCACGGAGGCGCCCCACGCACAGCCGCCATACTTGCCGTGGATGCGTGAAACGCCCCTCGAGGCACACGACAACTTCTTATTCCCACCTGCCCACGTTGCTGAATGCGGCGGTTCGTTAAAGGATTTTGACGGTCTCCGACATGAGGGTGCGTATCCATCGATGGCCTGCGTCCCGATGGGTTCTCTCATGCCAGGCCAGCATTTTGCAGAAGCCGGGGATCTCGACAGGCGGCTCCACAATCGTGAGTCCAGGGTTGCGGATGGCCAGCCGCCGAGGCACCACGGCTATCAAATCGCTGGCCATCAAGATCTCCGGCAGCACCAGGAAGCTCGTAACCGAGACGGTGACTCGCCGAGACTTTCCAATTTTCCTCAGCGCTTCGTCGGTAACGCCATGGAAGCCCCCTCCCGATGGTGATACCAACACATGGTCCAAAGCGCAAAAGCGCGTCAGCGAAATCCGCGATGATGTGGAATCTGGATGATCCGCGCGCATCACGCACACGTAGCTCTCATCAAATAGCGGTTTGACATGGAGGTCAGGAGCCGCTGCGCCATTGGCTACCAGCGCTAGGTCGACATCACCGCGCTCCAGTTGGAATTGAAGCGCTTGATCGTCGATCGGAAGCACAGAAATCCGTATGTTCGACGCTCGTTCGCGGAGGGCGCTTAGGAACGGAACCACGATTGCTCGCAACGCATAGTCAGTTGATGCGAGCTTGATGGTCAGTTCAGCCGTCTGCGGATCGAACGCTTGGGGCTGAAGCATACCCGCCACATCGGCTAGCAGCTGCTTGATCGGCAACGCCAGTTGCTCTGCACGCAGTGTCGGCACGATACCGCGTTGTGCCCTGACGAAAAGCGGGTCGTTGAAGCTTTCACGCAGTCGGTTAAGCATTCCGGTTACGGCCGGTTGGGTAAGTGCCAGGCGATCAGCTGCCCGGGTCACGCTGCGCTCATCGAGCAAGGCGTCCAAGGCTCTGAGCAAGTTGAGGTCCAGCTTTCTGATATCAGATTCCATGATGCTATGGATAAATCATCTCGATTGGAGTTATTTCAAGCTAGCACCCATCCTGAACTGAATCCACAACGACAGGCGCCATACCCCATGAACGAGATAATCTGGCCAGAAGGCTATTTGCCCGGTCTCACCGAAAATTTCGCCTCCAATGAGGTGATCGTCGCCGGCTTGACCGCCTCGGACATCTGGCCGCTGCTGAGCCAGGCGGCCAAATGGCCCACTTACTACAGCAACTCAGCAAATGTCACTTTCCACGATCATGCGGAGCCCCACCTGAATGTGGGGGTGCGTTTTTACTTTGAGACCTTCGGCTTTCCAGTCGAAGCCCAGTGCAATGAACATATACCTCCCACCTCAAGCTCTCCAGGCCGGATTGCCTGGCATGGTTGGGCCGGCGAAGGCGATACACGATTGGACGTGCACCATGCATGGCTCATTGAAGATCTGTCGCATGGTCGAGTGCGAATCCTCACCCAGGAAACCCAGAGAGGTAAGCCTGCCCTGGAACTGGCCCACGCTAAGCCCAATCCGATGATCAACGGCCACCAAGACTGGCTGGATGGATTGGTAAACGCTGCACGTGAAGCCAAGGAAGCGAATCAAGTGTAAGTAGTGGGTGAGCGGCCACAGAAGGTCGGATGCTGGTCGAGGGTGACCGCTTTCGACCCAGAGCGGACACTGATCCAAAGCTCTGTTGTCAGTACCGGCCTCATCGCCGGCAAGCCGGCTCCCACAGGAATATCACCAGCCTTCAGGCATGCGCTGTACCTGTGGGAGCCGCGCTTGCCGGCGATGGGCCGCGAAGCGGCCCCGGTCACAGATGTCCGCTTTGGGTCGCTTGCAGCCATTCGCGACTGGCCACTATCTACCCAAAACGGACGCTGCGCCGGACATCAAAGCCGGACGGATGACTTATCGGGTATCGCTCGCTACCCTGAAAGCCCCGTCACCTGACGGTTTCCAGGTCAAGTCCCATTTCACCAGACGAGCATGTCATGAAATCCCCCACAGGTTTGCTGCTGTCGGCTATCGAACTGGACCGTGCCAGTGCCATACCCCTGTACCGCCAGCTGTATCTGCAGATTCGCAAACAGATACTCAACGGCAGAATTCAGGGGGGCGTGCGCCTGCCGTCGACCCGGACCTTGAGCATCGAGTTGGGGCTGTCGCGGATCACCATCCTCAATGCTTTCGATCAGTTGATTGCCGAAGGCTTCCTGGCCTCGCGCACGGGTGCAGGTACGTATGTCGGTACTGAGTGGGAAAACCGGAGTATCGAGGACGAGCAACCGCGCCAGCCACCGCGCCTGTCCGAACTGAGCCAGTCGATGCTGTCGCTGCGCAGCGATCATTTTCGCGGGGTGTCCTATGCCGACTGGGATCCCGCGACGCCGACCTCCTTCCTGCCCAGTCACAGCACCTATGAAGAATTTCCGCAAGCCATCTGGCGGCGCCTGATGAACCGTCATTTGCTCAAGCCGACCAAGGCGATTCTGGGTTATGGCGAGTTGCAAGGTTTGCAGGCGTTTCGCACAGCGATTGCCGAATACGTCTTCGATGCGCGAGGTATCGACTGCAATGCCGAGCAAGTGGTGATCGTTTCCGGCGCGCAGCAAGCGTTCAACCTGCTGGGCATGCTGCTGCTCAATCCGCAGGACAGTGTCTGGATGGAAGACCCTGGGCACATCGCCGCGCGAATTGCGTTGCAAGCCCAAGGGGCCAAGATCATTCCGTTGCGTATTGACGAACAGGGGATCGATGTCCAGCAAGGCCTTGCCGAGTGCCCTGATGCACGCCTGGTATTTTGTACGCCTTCGCGTCAGCATCCTTTGGGTGTCACCCTGAGTTATGTGCGGCGCCAGGCACTCATCGACTGGGCTGCGCAGCATCAGAGCTGGATCATCGAGGACGATTGCGACAGCGAGTTTCGCTACAGTGGTCGACTTCTCCCGGCACTGTATGCCTTGGACCAGATGGCCCGGGTGATCTACGTCGGCACGTTCAGCAAAGTGCTCTTTCCGTCACTGCGACTGGGTTACGTGATTCTGCCGCAGGCTCTGGTCGAGCCCTTCTGCACCCTGCGCGCGGTCATGGATCGTAGCCCGCCCACACTGCTTCAGGCCACAACGGCGGATTTCATGAGCGAAGGCCACTTCCTGGGGCACATCCGCCGCATGCGTGCACTGTACAAGGCGCGCCAGCAGGCATTGATCGAACAACTTGAAAAGCAGATCGGCAGCTTTTTCAGGATTACTCCGACGGATGCCGGCATGCACCTGATCGCCTGGCTGCCCCCCGAACTCAGTGACACTGAAATCGCCCGGCAACTGGCCCGACACAACATTCACACCTACGCCTTGAGCGACTACCGCATCAAGCATGACCTGCCGCCGGCCCTGTTGATCGGCTTTGCCGGCACGCCAGAAAAGCAGGCCCGGGAGCGTGTCGAGGAGCTGGCCCAGGCCTTGCGCACGCTGGGTTACCTTCCGCCAGCCACTTGATGCGAGGCAAGTGGCCTTATCAATTAGTTGATAATGGATCTATCGAGAGTTCCTGACTGGCGCGATAAAGGCTGCGCCGGTAGACCCGGAGTCTGAACCAGGAACGACTCTAATGAACAACAAGATCCAGGAACGATTCAACGCCTTGCTGAGCCACAAGGTGGTCGAACACGTAGCTGCTCCAGTGCTGACCGAAGCACTGGCCCAGCGGTTGCTTGAGCGTCTCGGGCAATTGCGCCTGTTTGCCCACGCCTACCCGCTGCTGACCAACCTCACCCACGGTCGTGTCACCCCCGCCGACCTGCTGGACTTCGCCTATCGCCACGAGCTGCAAGGCCTGAGCCTGCACTTGCTCGACGGCGAGGAAAACAGCCTGAGCCAGATGTCGCCAGAGCAGCTCCAGGCGTTTGCCAGCAAGGCCAAGGCGCTGGGGCTGGATGTGCACCTGGAAATCAGCAGCACGCTGAAAAAGGATGTCGACCAGGTGATCGCCATCGCCAAGGCCCTGGGGGTGCGCAACATCCGTGTCTACTCACGTTACGAGGGCACGCTGTCGCGGGTGATGGACGTGATCGAGACCGACCTGCACTACCTCGCACAACAGGCCGACGCCAACGATCTGTACTTTGACTTCGAGCAGCATGAAGAACTCAAGAGCAGCGAAATCGCGCAGTTGCTCAACCGTCTCAACCACCCTCGCCTGCATGCCCTGTTCGACTTCGGCAACATGATCAATGCCTGCGAACAGCCCCTGCAGGCCCTGCACAACCTGGCGCCGTACATCCGCCAGGCTCACCTCAAGGGCGTACGCATCGTCCCCGAACAAAACGGCTTCGGCCATTACGGCGTATTGCAAGGCAGCGACGAAGACGACCTGCCCAGCGCCCGCATGCTGTTCGAACTGTTGATGCTGGGCGAAGCAACCCCACAGGTGATCGCGTTCATTCTCGAGCAGGAAAATCACTACGTGGCCCCGGCCTTCCGGCAGAGCCTTGAAGCGGCCGATCCATTCATTGCTTACCGGGAGATGAGCGAAACGCCGCTCCCGAAAGGCTACTCGCTCGAGCGCATGCTGGCCGACGAACACCGCTGGGCGAACAATCAGGTGGCCTATGTCCGACGCTTGCTGGGCGAACTGCGCACCTTGGCTGAACTGACCCTGGCCACCCCTTCCAACGCCTGAACCTGACGACCCGATTACGCCCGGAGAACAATAATGACAACTCAAAACAAGGCCAAATGGCTCAGACTCCTGATTCTCATCCTCGGTGGCGGCACCATTTACAAGTTGGCGAACCTCAAGGACGCCTTCTATGTCCCCATGCAGGAATTCATGGGCCTGAGCCACACTGAAATCGGCGTGCTGTTGAGTGCCAACGCAATCATCGCGACTGCACTGTTTGTGGTTGGCGGCCTGCTCGCCGATCGCTATGACACGCGCAAACTGATCCCCCTCGGCCTGATCGGGACCGGAGCTCTTGGGTTGTACCTGGCAACCTTTCCGCCCTTCAGCAGCTTGCTGATCGTGTTCAGTCTGTTGGCCGTCTGTGCCGACTGCCTGTTCTGGCCATCGCTGCTCAAAGCCATCCGTAATCTGGGTGACGATCAGGAGCAAGGCCGGTTGTTCGGCCTGCTGGAAGGCGGGCGTGGCGTTGTGGATACGCTGGTGGCCTTTTCCGCACTGGGCGTGTTCGTCGCCATGGGCTCGGGGGAAACCGGCCTGAAGTCGGCGATCCTGTTCTACTCGGTCATCGACATTCTGGCCGGCACCCTGACCTGGCTCCTGCTCAAGGGCGGTAACGCGCAATCGGCCGCCAAGCCGAAAAACGGTCTGGCGAACCTGATGGAGGCGATCAAGGTACCCGGCATCTGGTTGGTCAGTCTCAACGTGTTCATGGTCTACATCGTCTACTGCGGCCTGACCTATTTCATTCCCTACCTCAAGGAAATGTACGGGTTGCCCGTGGCGTTGGTAGGCGCCTACGGCATCATCAACCAGTACTTCCTGAAAATCCTCGGCGGGCCTGCCGGTGGTTTCATTGCCGACAAGCAGTTCAAGAGCACCAGCCGTTACCTGAAGTGGGCATTCCTGGCGTTACTGCCGTTGATGGGCGTGATCATGCTGATTCCAAAAAGCCCGGGCTTCATCTATGCGGGAATGGCGGCCACCCTGTCCTTCGCCCTGATTGTGTTCTCGATGCGCGGCGTGTTCTGGGCACCCATGGGCGAAGTCGGCATTCCCCAGCACATCACCGGCTCGGCCTTCGGCATCGGTTGCCTGATCGGCTATGCCCCCGGCATGTTTGCCTACGTCATCTATGGCGCGCTCCTCGACCACTTCCCTGGTCAACAGGGCTACAACTATGTGTTCACCTTGATGAGCATACTGGCCATCGTGGGCTTCATGGTGTCCAGCCTTCTCTATCAAGCGGTGCGCAAAAAATCCATGCCCACTGGCGGGGTCAACGCGGTACAAGCCTGATCATCGTTGCTCTCGAGGTTGTCGCTGTACCTGTAGGAGCGGCCTTGTGTCGCGAAAGGGCCGCATCGCGGCCCCAGGAATGATGCGCAACAGTTGAAATTGCCGGGGCCGCTGCGCGCCCCATCGCGACACAAGGCCGCTCCTACATGGGCCCCGCTGATTCAATGAGTTATGTGCAGTTCCAGGAGAGATGACAAAAGCTGAGTGGCTTGCCAAGGTCGATCGTCAGCCATTGCAAACAGGCCTGAAGGTGCCATAGGCTGCCTTTCCATGAATCGGCCACTGACACGGGATAAACGATGATCGACCTACAAGGATGTGGAGAGTTTTCAGGCTTGGAGTGCCGGCCTGTCGGGCCCGCTGACGCAGAAATGATCTGCTCGCATCGCCAGAAGATGTTTCTCGAGGCGGGTGGCGACCCTGAAAAACTGCAAGTCATGACTCAGCACTTTCGCCCATGGCTGGAAGAGCGGCTCGGTGACGGTCGGTACTACGGTTTCAAGCTCCTTGATGGCGACCAACCTGTCGCAGCCATTGGCTTGATGAGCATTGATTGGCCTCCCCATCCATCGCACCCGACCCTGGACAAGCGTGGGTACGTGCTGAATGTGTTCGTCCAGCCGGCCTATCGCCGCCGTGGCCTGGCTTCAGCCTTGATGCAGGCAGCCGACGCCGAGTTCGCTCGCCGAGGCATCACCTTCGCTGTCCTGCACGCAACCGAGACGGGTAAACCGGTCTATGAGCAAACCGGTTGGACTGGAACGTCGGAAATGGCCAAATCCATTAGTTGATAGTTACCGCTTTCGCCCGAAAGCGGACATTGAAAACAAGACAGAACAAACCAAACAGACTACCCACGCTAGTCTGCAACCGGCTGATACAAGCTCACCGCCTTGGCATCCACCGCCTTGGGCAACAGTCCCTCGCGGTAGAACGCATCGGCGATGCGCTGCTGTTCGGCCAGGTTCTCCGGCTTCACCGGCTGCACGTCGTAGCTGCGCCGGGCATTGGCCTGCTGCACCGTGGCACTGTCCAGGTTGCCCCACAACGGCCCGAGGATGCGTGCTGCGGCCGCCGGGTTGGCCTTGGTCCAGACACCTGCCTCACGCAGGGCCTGGTACACCTGCTGCAGCACCTCGGGGTGAGCCTGGGCATAGTCGCTGCTGGCCAGGTAGTAGCGCTGGTAGCTGGCCAGTTCGCTGCCATCGGCCAGGATGCGGGCGTTCTGCTGGCGCTGGGCGCTGGCCACGTAAGGGTCCCAGGTTACCCAGGCATCGACCTTGTGGTTCTCGAAGGCGGCGCGGCCGTCGGCAGGGATCAGGTAGGCCGGGGTGATGTCCTTGAAGGTCAGCCCGGCCTTGGCCAGGGCCTGGATCAGCAGGTAGTGGCTGCCAGCCGCCTTGGTCACCGCCACGCGCTTGCCCTTGAGGTCGGCCAGGGTCCTGAGTGGCGAGTCCGCGGGCACCAGGATGGCCTGGGCCGTTGGCGATGGCGTCTCCCGGGCGAAGTAGGTGAGCCTGGCACCGGCAGCCTGGGTGAACACCGGTACGGTGTCGGCAACATCTGCGGACAGGTCGACATTGCCCAGGTTCAGCGCCTCCAGCAATGGCAGGCCGCTGGGGAACTCGTGCCAGCTGACGCGAATGCCCTCGGCCTGCAGGCGTTGTTCGAGGCTGCCGCGGGCCTTGAGCAGGGTCAGCAGGGTCGAGGATTTCTGGTAGCCGATGCGCAGGGTCTGTTCGGCGCTGGCGAGGCTCGGCAGCAAGGCGCTGGCCAGCAGCGCCAGGCCAAGCTGGCGCAGGGGTTTGAAGGACATGTAGAGGTCTCCGGAGTCAGGGTTGCGTGGCCAGCGTGGCGGCATCGGACAGGGTGAAGCCAGTGGCGAAGGTCGGTGCCACATCGAGGCGTTCGCTCATCAGGCCGTGGGCGTGGTAGAAATCGGCGGTGTCCTGCTGTTGCGCCACGGTCTGCGGGTCGATCACCTGCCAGCGCAGTTGGCGGCGCTCGAACTGCAGGCGAGCGGCGTCCTCGGGGAAGCCGATGATCGCGGCCAGGGTTTTCGAGTAGCTGTCCAGGTGCTGGTTGGCCCAGACCTGCGCCCCGGCCAGGCGGTTGAGGTAGTCCTGCAACGCCGCGCGCCGCTCGGGTTGATCCAGCGCCTTGTCGGTGGCGGCGAGGAAGCTGTTGCCGCTGGAAAGGCCGCGGCCGTTGACCAGCACCCGGCCCTGCCCGCTCAGCTCGGCCAGCGCGGTGTAGGGTTCCCAGGTCGACCAGGCGTCCACCGAGCCGTTGGCCAGGGCGATCTTGGCGTCCACCGGCCCGAGGAAGCGGAACTCCACATCCTTCTCGCTCAAGCCGACCTGGTCCAGTGCCTTGAGGGCCAGATGATGGCCGATCGACCCGCGACCGGTGGCGATGCGCTTGCCCTTGAGCTCGGCCGCGCTGTGCAGCTGCGTGTCAGGGCGCACCAGCAGCGCCGTGCCATAGGGGTCGGACTTGTCCACGGCAATGGCCTTGACCGGTGCCCCCGAAGCCAGCACGAACAGCAGCGGCGCATCGCCGATGATGCCGGCATCGATCGCCCCGGCATTGAGCGCCTCGGCCAGCGGCGCGGCAGCGGGGAACTCGGCCCAGTGGATGTCGTACGGCAGGTCGCGCAAGGCGCCTGCGGCTTCCAGCTGGGCGCGCATGTTGCCCTTCTGGTCGCCGATGCGCAGGGTCAGGCGCTCGGCGGCGCCGGCCTGGCTGGCCAGCAGCAGGGCCGCGGCCAGGGTCAGCAGCTTCGATCGGATGGACATGGCGTTCCTCGGTGTCTGGGCGGGCAGCATCATGCAGCCCGTGCCAGGCGACTCTAGCGAGATCCGTCAAATAAATTAAATTGATTTTAGGAATATCCTAATATGCGTTTTCATCTATCGAAACAGAACCGATGGCATTACCCGCCAGGCAGATTATGCTAATGCCTTATTTTCCATCCGACCCTGTGAGCGCCAGTTATGAAAATCGATGATATGGACGCCTTCGTCGCGGTCATCCGCTGCCAATCCACCAACCTCGCCGCCGAGGCCCTGCAACTGACGCAACCGGCGATCACCCGCCGGGTGCAGAACTTCGAGGAAGACCTTGGCGCCACCCTGCTCGACCGCAACACCAAGCCGCTCAAGCCCACCCCCATGGGCTTGCGGGTGTACGAGCAGTGCAAGGCGATCCTGCGCGAGATCGACTCGCTGCGCGAACTGGTGGCCAACGATGGCGCGCCTTCGGGCACCCTGCGCCTGGGTGTGCCGCAAACTCTGGGTGACGTGGTGCTGCTCGATGCCCTGGCGCAGATTCGCGAGGCCTACCCGCAATTGCGCACCCAGGTCAGCAGCGGTTGGGGCAGCAGCCTTATCGCGCGCATGGAAAACGCTGAACTGGACGCCGCCGCCGCGCTGTTCCCACCGGGCAAGATCTTCCCCGAAGGCATCGCCAGCCGCTCGATCGCGCGCATGCCGCTGAAGGTGGTAGCCGCCAAGGGCAGCGTCACCAAGCGCAGCTACAAGCTCAAGGACTGCTACACCCGTGGCTGGGTGCTCAACCCCGACGGCTGTGGTTTCCGCGCCGGTCTGCAGCGGGCGCTGAGCGAACAAGGGCTGAGCCTGTCGATCAACCTGGAAACCTTCGGCACCGAATTGCAACTGGGCCTGGTCGCCAACGGCCAGGGTCTGGGGCTGGTGCCCGAACCACTGTTGCAGGCCAGCCGCCACCGCGATGCGCTGGATGTGATCAATGTCAGTGATTTCAAGCCGCAGGTAGACCTGTGGCTGTTCCATCCACGTTACCTGGGCAACCTGCAGGAACCGGTCGAGCTTTTCGGTGAGGTGGCAGGGCACAGGCTCCTGGGTTGACCACGCAGGGGCGCTTGGCGCCCCGCCAATAAATGCAATTCATGCATACCAGCAAAAACAATAAATTCTTAAAACAAATAATTAGCATAGAACCAAAAAGACTTTTACAGCGTTCATCCATACGAATACGGTCTTAGCAACACACCGTCATTCAGGGATGAAACCCCATGAGTCACCCCTCCGACAGCGCCCTCGCCGAGCTGACGCAGGCCCTCGCGGCCAACGCCGAACGCTACGACCGCAGCGCGCAGTTCCCCCAGGACAATTTCGACCTGCTGCACCGCCACGGCCTGCTCGCCTTCACCGTACCCCGCGCACTCGGTGGCACTGGCGCGGACCTGGCCAGCGCCCGTCGGGTGATCGGCGCGGTCGGCAAGGGCGACCCGGCCACCGCGTTGATCCTGGTGATGCAGTACCTGCAGCACTTTCGCCTGCAGGACGAGGCCCGCTGGCCCGAACACCTGCGCCAGCGCGTGGCCCGTGATGCCGTGCAACAGGGCGCACTGATCAACGCCCTGCGCGTTGAACCCGAACTCGGCACCCCGGCCCGCGGCGGCCTGCCCGCCACCGTGGCGCGGCGCACAGCCGAGGGCTGGCGCCTGAGCGGGCGCAAGATCTACTCCACCGGCAGCCACGGCCTGACCTGGTACCTGGTCTGGGGCCGCAGCGACGACGCCGACCCGCTGGTCGGCGGCTTCCTGGTGCACCGCGACACGCCCGGCATCATCATCGTCGATGACTGGGACCACCTGGGCATGCGCGCCACCTGCAGCCACGAAGTGCGCTTCGATGACGTGCTGATCCCCCTCGACCATGCCGTCAGCGTCAGCCCGGCAAGCGCACCGAAGGCCGAGCTCGACGGCGAGAGCCTGCTGTGGATGGCCGTACTGCTGCCGGCGGTGTACGACGGCGTGGCCCGTGCCGCCCGCGACTGGCTGGCGGGTTTTCTCAAGCAGCGTACCCCCTCCAACCTGGGCGCGCCGCTGGCCAGCCTGCCGCGCTTCCAGGACGTGCTGGGGCGCATCGACACCCTGCTGTTCGCCAACCAGGGCCTGCTTGACGCAGCCACCGCCGGGCAGGTTGCCGCGCAGCATGCCGGGCAGCTCAAGCACCTGGTCAGCGCCAATGCCATCCAGGCCGTGGAGCTGGCCATCGAGGCCGCCGGCAACCCCGGGCTGTCGCGGCGCAATCCGCTGGAACGGCACTACCGTGACGTGCTCTGCAGCCGCATCCACACCCCGCAGGACGATGTGGTGTTCGGCCAGGCCGGCCGCGCGGCGCTGGCGGAGGTGCACGCATGAGCCATTCGATCATCGCCAGCCAGCTCGACGCCCAGGCCAACCAGCACCTGCGCGAACACCTGCCGGACCATGAAGTCATCGATATCGCCCCCGGCCAGCTGGCCCTGCAAGCCCCTGCCGATGTATTCATCCTGCGCCCGATCAACGTGCGCGGGCAGCGCATCGACACCCCGCCGCCGGGCTGGCCCTGGGGGCTGAAGTGGGTACAGCTGGTGTCCTCGGGCATCGACTTCTACCCCGACTGGGTGTTCCAGGGCACACCGGTCACCAGCGGCAAGGGCGCCAATGCCGAGCAGGTGGCCGAATTCGCCCTGGCCCTGGTGTTCGCCGCCGCCAAGCAACTGCCGGGGCTGTGGGTCAAGGATGCCGACTGGCGCCTGACCCCGCTGGCGCCGTTGCGCGGCCGCACCCTGGGCATTCTCGGTTTTGGCAGCATCGGCCAGAGCCTGGCGCGCAAGGCAGTGGCCCTTGGCATGCAGGTGCTGGCCTTGAGCCGCCCCGGCCAGGCCATCGCCGAGGTGCCCGGGGTGGAGCGCGCCGCCGACCTGCAGCAGTTGTTCGCCGGCAGCGACCACCTGGTGCTGGCCGCCCCACTCACCGCCGCCACCCGTGGCCTGGTCGACCGTCAGGTGCTGGCCCATGCCCGCCCTGGCCTGCACCTGATCAACATCGCCCGCGGTGGCCTGCTCGACCAGCAGGCCCTGCTCGAGGCCCTGGACAGCGGCCTGATCGGCCGCGCCAGCCTGGATGTCACCGACCCCGAGCCGCTGCCCGCCGGCCACCCGCTGTATCACCACCCACGGGTGTTCCTGTCGCCGCACACCTCGGCCATTTCCGAGGACGGCTACCCGGCCCTGCTCGAAGCCTTCATCGCCAACTTCCACCGCTACCGCGAGCAGGCGCCCCTAGCCAACCTGGTCGACACCGCGCGCGGCTACTGATTACCGGAGAGCACACCATGAGTTCACTGTCTGCCGTCACTACCAGCACCGACAAGGTGCGCGACCGGGTCAGCGCCGAAGAGTGGGAGGTACGGGTCAAGCTGGCCGCCGCCTACCGCCTGGCCGCCCTGTTCCGCTGGACCGACCACATCTACACGCACTTTTCGGCCCGCGTGCCGGGGCCGGACGAACACTTCCTGATCAACGCCTTCGGCCTGCTGTTCGACGAAATCACCGCCTCCAACCTGGTCAAGGTCGACGTCGACGGCACCATCATCGACGACCCGCTGGGGCTGGGCATCAACCAGGCCGGCTACGTGATCCACAGCGCAATCCACCGCGCCCGCCCCGACCTGAAGGCCGTGCTGCACACTCACACCCGCGACGGCGCAGCGGTATCGGCCCAGCGCGACGGCCTGCTGCCGATCTCCCAGCACGCCTTGGCCTACTACAGCCGGGTGGTTTACCACGACTACGAAGGCGTGGCCCTGGACCTGGACGAACAGCAGCGGCTGGTGGCCAACCTGGGCGACAGCAACATCCTCATCCTGCGCAACCACGGGTTGCTCACCGGGGGGATCAGCGTCGAGCACGCGTTCCGTGAGCTGCATGGGCTGGAGCGGGCCTGCAACATCCAGGTGGCGGCCCAGGCCGGGGGCAATGACCAGCTGCTGCATGCATCGCAGGCGGCGATTGCCAAGGTGCATGAACAGTCGAAGCGGTTTTCCGATGGCAAGGGGGAAGGCATCCAGCGGCATTGGGATGCGTTGATCCGGCAGTTGGACCGCGAAGGCCGCGATTACCAGGGCTGACTGGAAGGCAGCTGTCGCCTGTACCGGCCTCTTCGCGGGTAAACCCGCTCCCACAGGTACGGCGCACCACTCAAGGAAAGTGAAATCCCTGTGGGAGCGGGTTTACCCGCGAAGAGGCCGGCACAGGTAACCCCAATTCAATGAAGGACCATCCCATGCCCCCACTGCACCGCCTGTTCGCCATCGGCTCCCTGGCCCTGGCCCTGACCGCCTGCTCCCCAGCCGACAACACCTCGGCCAGCAACACCCTGAACATCGCCTTCTGGGGCGACAACACCACCCTGGTCAGCGTCGACCCCTTCCAGGTCTACTGGCTGGAGCACCGCGTACTGCTGCGCAACGTGGCCGAGTCCCTGACCGACCAGGACCCGCAAACCGGCCGCATCATCCCCTGGCTGGCAAAAAGCTGGGAGGTCAGTGCCGATACCCTGAGCTACACCTTCCAGCTGCGCCAGGACGTCACCTTCAGCAACGGCGAACGCTTCGACGCCCACGCCGTGAAAACCGCCTTCGACAGCAACAAGGCCTTCGCCACGCAGCTGCCGGCCACCTTCGGTGCTACCTACCTGGCCGGCTACGACCACGCCGAGGTGCTGGACGACTTCACCGTGCGCCTGGTCCTGGCCAAACCCAACGCCGGCTTCCTGCAGGCCACCTCGACCACCAACCTGGCCATCCTTGCGCCAGCCTCCTACAAGCTGACTGCCCAGGCACGCTCGCTGGGCAACATCATCGGCACCGGCCCGTTCATCCTCGAGCACTACACCCCGGAGGTCGGCGCCCGGCTGGTCAAGCGTGCCGACTACGCCTGGCCATCAGCCAACATGCACAACAAGGGCCCGGCGCACCTCGATGCCGTGGACATCAGCTACATCCCCGAGGAAAGCGTGCGCAACGGCCTGTTCCTGCAGGGCAAGGCCGACATCCTGTGGCCGCGCAACCCGTTCTCGGAAGTCGACCTGAAGCTGTTCCAGTCCAAGGGTGCGACCATCCAGAGCCGCTCGCTGCCGGGCCCGGCGCTCAACCTCTACCCCAACACCCGCAACGACCGCCTGCTGGCCGACCGCCAGGTGCGCCTGGCACTGCAGAAGGCCATCGACCGCACCAGCTACGCGCATACCGTGTACAACGCCGCGTTCCCGGTGGTGAGCGGCGTTTACGACGTCACCACGCCGTACTTCAAGCCCCAGGCCGACAAGCTCGCCTATGACCCCACGGGCGCCGAGCAACTGCTCGAGGCCGCCGGCTGGCACAAGGGCGAGGACGGCTACCGGCACAAGAACGGCCAGCGCCTGACCCTGCGCTACAACCTTACCCCGGCCGAAAGCGCCGGTGACGTGCTGGTGCAGGACCAGCTGCGCAAGGTCGGCATCGACCTCAAGCTCAATGTGCTGACCCGCGCCGAATGGGTGGCCGGGAACGCGTCCGGCAACTACGACCTGACCTCCACCTACATGACCCGCGCCGACCCGATCATCCTGCAGACCATCCTCGACCCGCGGGCGGCAAGCAGCACCACGTTGGCCACCAACACCTACGAACCGCACACCCTGGCCAGGGCCCAGGCGCTGTTCGACAGCGGCATCACCGCCACCGCCGCCCCGCAACGGGCCCAGGCCTACGGCCAGCTGCAGGACCTGCTGGTCGACGAGGCGTCGGCGTTCCCGCTGTACGAGCGCGTCTGGCAAGCCGCCACCGCGCCGCGGGTCAAGGACTTCCGCTGGACTGCAGAAGGCTTCGCGCTGCTCAGTGACATCCAGGTCGGCCAGCCATGAAACGCTACCTGATCGGCCGCATCGGCCAGGCCCTGTTGGTGCTGTGGGGCGCCTACACCATCACCTACTTCATCCTCTACCTGCTACCGGGCGACACCCTGGCGATCATGCTCAGCGCCTCGGGCATGGAGGCCGATGGCCTGTCACCCGAGGACCTGGCCAAGGCCCGTGCCTACTACGGGCTGGACAAGGGGCTGCTCGAGCAGTACTTCGACCTGCTGTGGCGCGCCCTGCACGGCGACCTCGGGCAGTCGTTGTCACTGGGCCGGCCGGTCACTGCGCTGCTGGCCGAGCGCCTGCCGCAGACCCTGGCCCTGGCCGGCGCGGCCATCGCCCTGTCGCTGCTGGCCGGGGTCGGCCTGGCCTACCTGACCGCCTACCTGCAATGGCGGCCACTGAAGACCGCCCTGGCACGCCTGCCGTCGCTGGGTTTCTCGGTGCCGGTGTTCTGGATGGGCCTGCTGCTGATCCAGGTATTCGCCTTCGCCCTCGGCTGGTTCCCGGCCACCGGCAGCCAGGGCCTGGCCAGCCTGGTGCTGCCGGCGATCACCTTGGCGATCCCCAGCGCCGCGGTGTACGCCCAGGTGCTGCAGCGTGGCTTCCAGGGCGTGTGGCAGGAACCCTACATCACCACCGCCTTCGCCAAGGGCCTGAGCCGGGCCCAGGTGCAGGCGCGCCATGGCTTGCGCAACGCGGCCTTGCCGCTGTTGACCCTGATCGGCCTGCAGGTCGGCAATACGGTATCCGGCGCGGTGCTGGTGGAAACCATCTTCTCGCGCAACGGCGTCGGCCGCCTGGCCCAGGAGGCCGTGCTGCGCCAGGACATCCCGGTGGTGCTGGCGATCGTCGCGGTATCGGCCACCGCCTTCGTGGTGGTGAACCTGATCGTCGACCTGCTCTACCCGTACCTCGACCCACGCATCACCCACACGGCCAAGGTGAGCTGAGATGACCATTGACCTTTCCCTGTCCCCGATCGACACCCAGCCCACGGGCGAGGTGGCACATCCTGCCAGCGCCTGGAAGCGGCGCACGCACCTGCAGCGCGCCCGGCAGGCCCTGATCCCGCTGCTGCGCAGGCCCGGCTTCAGCCTGGCGCTATTGATCGTGCTGTTCGCCCTGTTCGCGGCACTGGCCCCGCAGTTGCTGACCAGCTTCGACCCCTACGCCACCTCGCCCGCCGACAAGCTCAGCGCCCCCGGCGTGGTGCACTGGTTCGGCACCGACGAGCTGGGTCGCGACCTGTATACCCGGGTGGTCTATGGCGCGCGTCTGTCGGTGCTGGCCGCATTGCTGGCGGTGGCCATCGCCCTGCTCGGTGGCCTCGGCCTGGGCGTGCTGGCCGGCTTTGCCGGTGGGCGCGTCGACGCGGCGCTGATGCGCCTGATCGACGTGTTGCTGGCACTGCCCGGCCTGCTGCTGGCCTTGGCCATCGTCACCGCGATCGGCTTTGGCACGGTGCCTGTGGCAGTCGCCGTGGGCGTCGGCATCATCCCGGGCTTTGCCCGCACCACCCGCGCCGAAGTGCTGCGCATCAAGACCCTGCCCTATGTCGAGGCCGCCCGCCTGGGCGGTGCCAGCTGGGCGCGCACACTGCTGCGCCATGTGCTGCCCAACGCCTGGGGCCCGGTGGCGGTGCTCGCCACCCTGGACTTCGGCGCCGCCATCCTGGCCACCGCCGGGCTGAGCTTCCTCGGCTTCGGCGCGGCGCCGCCGGCGGCGGAATGGGGCACGCTGATCGCCAACGGCCGCCACTTCCTGATCACCGCCCCCTGGGTCTCCCTGCTGCCGGGGCTGTTCGTGGTGGCCGTGGTGTTCAGCCTCAACCACCTGGCGCGCAGCGCCGAGGAGCATGCCCGATGAGCCAGCGCCCCCTGATCGAGGTCCGCGACCTGAGTGTCAGCTACACCTTCGCCGGGCAACCCATCCAGGCCTTGCGCCAACTGTCGTTCAGCCTGGCCCAGGGCGAGACGCTGGCCATCGTCGGCGAGTCCGGCTCGGGCAAGTCGACCCTGGCCAATGCCCTGCTCGGCCTGCTGCCGGGCAATGCCCGCATCGAGCAGGGCCAGCTGTGGGTCGACGGCGTGGATGTGGCCCAGGCCAACGAGCGTACCCGGCGCCAGTTGCGCGGGCGCACCATCGGCCTGGTACCGCAGGACCCGATGGTCAGCCTCAACCCGACCCTGCGCATCGGCCGGCAGATCGCCGAGGTCTTGCTGCTGGCCCGCGGCCGACGCTACCCGACGGTGGATGCCGATGTGCTGGAGCTGCTGGCCCAGGTCGGCCTGGACGACCCGGCGCTGCGCGCCCGCCAGTACCCCCATGAACTTTCCGGCGGCATGCGCCAGCGGGTGCTGATCGCCATCGCCCTGGCCGGCGAGCCGCGGCTGATCATCGCCGACGAGCCCACCAGCGCGCTGGACGTGACGGTACAGCGGCGCATCCTCGACCACCTGCAACGGCTGGTGGCCGAGCGCGGCATTGCGCTGCTGATCATCACCCACGACCTGGGCATGGCCTGCGACCGCGCCGACCGCCTGCTGGTCATGAAACAGGGTGAGCTCGTCGAGCAGGCCTCGCCCAGGCAGATCCTCTGGGGCGCACGGCAACCCTACACCCGCGACCTGCTCAACGCCGCGCCGGCCTTCGTGCCACGGCGCAGGCCTGGCGCGCCGAGGGGCCAGGCAGCGCTGCTGCGCCTGAGCAACGTCGGCAAGCACTTCGCGTTGCCCGGGCAGGATGCCCACTTCACCGCCCTGCATGACCTGAACCTTGAGGTGCATGCCGGGCAGACCCTGGCCATCGTCGGCGAGTCGGGCTCAGGCAAGAGCACCGCGCTACGGATCGCCCTCGGGCTGGAAAAACCCAGCCACGGGCGGGTGGAGTTCGCTGGCGTGGACGTCAGTGCCTGCAGCTGGCGGCAGTTCCGCCCCCTGCGCCGGCGCATCCAGCTGGTGCAGCAGAACCCGTTCGCCGCGCTCGACCCGCGCTTCACCGTGTTCGACAGCATCGTCGAACCGCTGGTGTCGTTCGGCCTGCTCAAGGGCGAGGCCCTGGAGCGCAGGGCCCGTGAACTGATCACGCGGGTGCACCTGCCGGTGCACTTCCTCGACCGCCTGCCCCGGGAGCTGTCGGGCGGCCAGCGCCAACGGGTGGCGATCGCCCGGGCATTGGCCCTGGAGCCCGAGGTGCTGCTGCTCGACGAACCGGTCAGTGCGCTGGACGTGTCGGTGCAGGCGCAGATCCTCGCCCTGCTGGATGAGCTGCAGCGCGAGCTGGGAATGGCCTACGTGCTGGTCTCCCACGACCTGGCGGTGGTGGCGAGCATGGCCGACCAGGTGCTGGTGCTGCAGCGCGGCCAGGTGGTCGAGCAAGGGCCGGCGGTGCAGGTGTTCGGCCAACCGGCCAGCGCCTATACGCGGGCGCTGATCGAGGCGATACCCGGGCATTCGCGCAGCGTGCTGCCCGTGGCGGTTTGACCGTTTTGCCGCGCGCCACGGTCGTGCCGCGCGGATCAGACATTGAGACCTATCTGGCAAGAGGTATTGAACATGAGCAAAAGACAGATCCATCTCGGCGCAATGATCCACGGTGTCGGCCACGGCTGGGGCGAATGGCGCCACCCCGAGGCGCTGGCCGACGCCAGCGTCAACTTCGGTTTCTACAAGCAGCAGGCGCAATTGGCCGAGGCGGCCAAGTTCGATTTCGCCTTCATCGCCGACAGCCTGCACATCCATGCCCGTTCCAGCCCCCACTACCTCAACCGCTTCGAGCCGCTGACCATTCTCTCGGCACTGGCGGCGGTCACCACCCATATCGGCCTGGTGGCCACGGTCACGGTCAGCTATACCGAACCGTTCCAGGTCGCCCGCCAGCTCGCCTCGCTGGATTTGATCAGCGGCGGCCGCGCCGGCTGGAACGTGGTCACCTCATGGCTGTCGGGCACCGCCGACAACTTCGGCAAGGACCAGCACCCGCCCCACGCCGTGCGCTACCGCATCGCCCGCGAGCATGTCGAGGTGGTCAAGGGCCTGTGGGACTCATGGGAAGACGACGCCTTCACCCGCGACAAGCAGAGCGGCGAATTCTTCGACCCGGCCAAGTTGCACACCCTGGGCCACAAGGGCGAGTTCTTCAAGGTCAAGGGCCCGCTGAACATCCAGCGCTCGCCCCAGGGCCAGCCGCTGATCTTCCAGGCCGGTGTGTCGGAGGACGGGCGCAACTTCGCCGCGCAGAACGCCGATGCGATCTTCGTCAACCCCGAGTCGTTCAGCGATGCACGCGCCTACTACCAGGATTTGAAGCAACGCGCCGCAAGCCATGGCCGCGACCCGGACCAGCTGTTCATCCTGCCGGGCATCCGCCCCATCGTCGGCCGCGACGAAGCAGAGGTGGAGCGCCGCTACCAGCAGGCCGTCGACCTGGTGAGCATCGAGGACGCCCTGGTCGCCCTCGGCCGCCCGTTCAACGACTACGACTTCAGCCAGCACGAGCTGGATGCGCCGTTCCCCGACCTGGGCACCCTTGGCGACAACAGCCACAAAGGCACCGCCGACCAGTTGAAGCAACTGGCCCGCGACGAAAGCCTGAGCCTGCGCCAACTGGCCTTGCGCTTCTCGCGCCCAAGACGCGACTTCACCGGCACCCCCGAGCAGGTCGCCAACGCCTTGCAGGACTGGTTCGAAGACGGCGCCGCCGACGGTTTCATCATCAACTCGCTGCTGCCCGATGGCCTGCAGTATTTCACCGAGCTGGTGGTGCCCCTGCTGCAAGCGCGCGGCCTGGTGCGCAGCGAATACAGCGGCAGCACCCTGCGCGACAGCTTTGGCCTGAGCGTTCCGACCAACCGCAACACACTGCGCCGCGGGCAGATCGCAGCTGCCTGAATCCGCCCCACACGAAAAGGAGTTCCATTGCATGAGCCTAGAATTCATCGGCCTCATCGGCCCCCAGGAAAGCAGCGAATCACAGGCCCCGCGCGGCCCGCTGGTCGACCTTGATTTCATCAAGGCCTTCGCCCAGGCCCAGGAATACGCCGGCTTCGACAAGGCCCTGCTGGCAGTCAACACCAGCGCGCCGGACTCGATGATACTGGCCAGCTACGTAGCCGCGCTGACCGAGCGCATCGGCCTGCTGGTGGCGCACCGCCCCGGGTTCCAGGCGCCAACCTTCGCCGCCCGGCAGTTCGCCACCCTCGACCAGCTCAGCCGCGGCCGCGCCTCGATCAACGTGATCACCGGCGGCGACAGCGGCGACCTGCAGCGCGACGGCGACTTCCTCGACAAGGACGCCCGCTACGCCCGCACCGACGAATACCTGCAGGTACTACGCAACACCTGGACGCAGACCACACCCTTCGACCACCACGGCGAGCATTACCGGGTGGAAGACAACCTGACCCTGGTCAAGCCGGTGGGCAAGCTGCCGGTGTACTTCTCCGGCGCTTCGGAGGCGGCGGTGGAGGTCGCGGCGAAACACGCCGATGTGTACATGATGTGGGGGGAGCCACTGGAGCAGGTGCGCGAGCGCATTGCCCAGGTGCGCAAGGCCGCGGCCCGTCACGGGCGGGAGAATCACATCCGCTTCAGCCTGTCGCTGCGGCCGATCCTGGGGGCCACCGAGGAAGAGGCCTGGGCGCGGGCCGAACGCATCCTGGCCGATGCCAGGCAGCGCATCGGCATCCGCCAGGGCAACCGCCGCGAGAAGAATTTCGGCAAGAGCAATGTCGGCTCCGAGCGCCTGGTACAGCTGGCCGGCCAGCGGAAGGTGCACGATACCCGGCTGTGGACCGAAATCGCAGCTTTGGGCGGCGGGGCCGGCAATTCCACCTCACTGGTGGGCACGCCCGAGCAGGTGGCCGAAGCGGCGTTGGCCTACTACGAACTGGGTGTGAGCACCTTCCTGTTCCGTGGCTTCGAGCAGTTGCGCGATGCCGTGGAGTACGGACAAGAGCTGATTCCGCGAATCCGCGCACTGGTGGCCCAGCGTGAGGCAGGACGCAGTACGCGTTCTGCATAGGCCCTGCCGCCTGTGCAGGCCCTTTCGTTGCCTTGGCAGGGACCTTGTGGGAGATTGCCCAGCCCTTTGGGCCGCGCTGTCGGACAGATAACTGAGTTCGCAAGCGATCCTCGTACCCTGTGGGAGCGGCTTTAGCCGCGAAGAATCCAACACGGTGCATGGCACCGGCTGCGCCGGTGTTCGCGGCCACGGCCGCTCCCACAGGTACAGCGTGAACCCGAAGCCAACGCAGTACCTGTGGGAGCGGGCAAGCCCGCGAAGCAGGCGACGCGCTAGATTTTAGAAATTGAGCAAGACAGTTGCTCCCACAAGGCCCCGCTCAAAAATCAGCATTACGCATTTATACTGATGCGATTTATCAGTAATAAACATAATTAACATAGAACAAAAAAGCCTTTCACAGCATCGTGAAAGTCCATTAGGTTCTGTAAACCGACCCCAACATGGCGGAGGCAAATGGATTTGTGCCAGCCGCCGTCGGGTCCCTCCCTTCGATCCGCCCGTTGCGCACATCCGAACCCAACCTTCTCGGAGCATGCGACATGGGATTGTCCCGTAGAGACCTGATCTCCCGCCTCGCCGCCATTGGCGGCTATTCGGCAGCCCTGGGCGCGCTGGGGCAGAATGCCCTGGCTGCCACCTTCCAACCGCTGAAACTGGCCGCAAGCGGCGGCAACGGCAAGCGCGTGGTGATTGTCGGCGCTGGTATTTCCGGCCTGGTATCCGCCTACGAGCTGCGCAAGGCCGGCTTTTCGGTCACCGTGCTGGAGGCCCGCGAGCGGGTCGGTGGCCGGGTCTGGACCTTGCGCCAGGGCGACCGCGTCGAGCACAACGACGGCAGTTCGCAAACCGTCGAGTTCGACCCGGGGCACTTCTTCAACGCCGGCGCCGCGCGCCTGCCCAGCCATCACCTGACCATCCTCGGCTACTGCCGTGAGCTGGGCGTGGAGCTGCAGGTGCTGGTCAACAGCAGCCGCAACGCCCTGGCCCAACCAGACCTGGCTCGCCCACCGCTGCTGCTGCGCCAGGCAGTCAATGATACCCGCGGGCACTTCAGCGAACTGCTGGCACGCAGTGTCAGCCGCAACTCCCTCGATGCCGAGCTCGACAGCAGCCAGCGCAAGGCCTTGCTGGACTTCCTCAAGGTCTACGGCGACCTCGACAGCCAGCAGCAGTACCGCGGTTCGGTACGCGCCGGCTACACCCGCTTCGCCGGCGCCGGCGACCAGACCCCGATCCAGCGCCAGCCGGTGCCGCTGGACCAGCTGCTGGACAGCAACCTGCTTTTGCCGCTGGTGTTCGACGAAATCCCCGAGTTCTCCTCGACCATGTTCCAGCCGGTCGGTGGCATGGACCAGATTCCCAAGGCGTTCTATCGCCAGGTCAAGGACAGTGTGCGCCTGGGCGCCGAGGTGCTGGGGGTGGACACCGGTGACAACGGTGCCAAGGTGGTCTGGCGCGACCGCAAGAGCGGCCAGCAGCACGTCGAACAGGCCGACTACGCCATCGTCACCCTGCCCCTGCCGCTGCTGGCCAAGCTGCCGAACAACTTCGACAAGGCCTTCAGGCAGGCCATCGCCAGCGCCGAAGGCGACAAGGCCAACAAGGTGGCCTGGCAGTCGCCGCGCTTCTGGGAAACCGACTTCCAGATCTATGGTGGGCTCAGCTACATCAACCACGAAGCCCGCACCCTGTGGTACCCCAGCGATCACCTCAACAGCGCCCAGGGTGTGCTGGTCGCCACCTACAACACGGGCGCGGTGGCCCACCAGTTTGCCGCCAAGCCGCTGCAGGCCCAGGTCGCCTCCTCGCGCCAGGCGGTGGAATCGCTGCATCCGGGCCACAGCCACAAGCTGGCCAGGCCGGTGGTGGTGAACTGGTCGAAGATCCCCTTCAGCGAAGCGCCGTGGATCGTCCACGACGAAGTCGCCCAGCCCGGCTACGACCTGCTCAACCAGCCCCAGGGGCGTACCTGGCTGGCCAGCGACGCCCTGGCCCATGGCGGCGTGGGCATCTGGCAGAACAGTGCCGCCGAGTCCGCCCGCCGGGTGGTCGGCCTGATTGCCAAACACGCCAGCCAGACCACCCGCGGCGTTGCCGCCTGACCTGCAAGGAACCACCCCCATGCCTCGTCTTCTTCTGCTTGCCGGAGTACTCATGTCGCTCACCCTCAACGCCCACGCCGACGGCATCAAGCGCGTCGCGCCACCCGGCTCGAACTTCCCCATCTCGCAGCTGGTCACGGTACCGGCCGGCAGCCAGCTGACCTTCATCAGCGGCACCCTGCCGGACGTGGCCGACCCAAAGGCGCCCAAGGGTAGCGTTGCAGCGCTGGGCAACACCGAAACCCAGGCCCGCTCGGTGCTGAACAAGCTGCGCACGGCGCTGCGCAGCCAGGGCCTGGACCTTGGCGACATCGTCCAGTTGCGGGTGTTCCTGGTAGGCGACCCAGCCAACGGCGGCGCCCTCGACTTCGCCGGGCTGCAGGCGGCCTACACCGAGTTCTTCGCCACCGCCGAGCAACCCCGTACACCGACCCGCACCGCCATCCAGGTGGTGGCCCTGCCATTGCCGGGCGCGCTGGTGGAAATCGACGCGATCGCGGCCAAGGCGCCGTAAGTGCGCCAGCCATGCCAGACAAGGAACTGCGTGCATGAAGCCAGCTTTTAAAACTGCCTCTTTTTTCGGCGTGGCCCTGGCCGCCGGGCTGCACAACGCACCCAGCCTGGCCGAGGAACCCGCCGCCCAGGCCCTGGGCACGGTGATCGTCACCGGCAACCGTGGCAGCGAGAAACGCACCGTAACCAGCAGCCCGGTGCCCATCGACGTGATCAGCGCCAAGCAGTTGCAGGAAACCGGCAAGCCCGGCCTGATGGAAGCCCTCAGCGCCAGCGTGCCGTCGCTGACCTTGCCGGAAAAGACCGGCTGGGACGCCAGCGGCATGGCCCGCGCCCCTAACCTGCGCGGCCTCAACGCCGCCCAGGTACTGGTGCTGGTCAACGGCAAGCGCCGCCATACCAGCGCTACGCTCAACATCAGCGGCATCAACGCCGGCGCAGCCCCCGCCGACCTTGACCTGATTCCCATCAGCGCCATCGACCATGTCGAGGTGCTGCGTGATGGTGCGGCCGCCCAATACGGCTCCGACGCCATCGCCGGGGTGATCAACGTGATCCTCAAGGCCGACGCCAGCGGCACTGCCGTGACCACCGCAGGCCAGGGCTACGACGGCAAGAAGCAGACCGTGCAGCAAAGCCTGAACAAGGGCTTCGAGATCGGCCGCGACGGCATCGTCCAGCTGGCACTGGACGCCCGCAGCCAGAACGACGACAACAAGGCCAGCGCCAATGGCTACAGCCAGGCCGAAGCCCTGGACCGCGCCGGCAAGGTTACCTACGGCGGCTATGGCACGCCGAAGATCAACCTTCTGACCCTGGTCTACAACGCTGAACTGCCGCTGCAGGACGACCTGACGCTCTACTCGTTCAGCACCTGGTCGTACCGCAAGGCCGAGCAGGGCCAGAACTTCCGCCTGCCGACCATCGTCAACACCATCACCACCGGGCCCAACGGGCGCCCCTCGGGCTACACGCCCACCTGGTACATCGAGGAATACGACTACCAGGCGGCGTTTGGCGCCAGGGGCCTGGCCGGCGAATGGGACTGGGACCTGTCCAGCACCTACGGGCGCAACGAGGCCGAACAGGGCACCTGGAACAACCAGAACCCGTCACTGGGCGAGGCCACGCCCAACCATTTCGAATCCGGCACCTGGGTCAGCTCGCAACTGACCAGCAACCTCGACCTGCACCGCAGCTTCGAGGTTGGGCTGACCAAGCCGCTGGACTTCTCCTGGGGCCTGGAACAGCGCCGCGATACCTACCAGGTGCAGGCTGGCGACTGGGCCAGCTGGGCCGACGGCGGCTACTGCAAGGCGCCCGGCAATTGCGCCGCCTCCGGCGCCCAGGTCACCAACGGCATCTCCCCCGCCGAGGCCACCAGTGCCAGCCGCAACAGCTACGCCGGTTACCTGGACGTGGGTTTCAACCCGCTGCCGCAGTGGTACTGGGGCGCTGCCCTGCGCTACGAGCACTATGATCGCAATATCGGGGCCACCCGCAGCGGCAAGCTGACCACCCGCTACGAGCTGACCCCCGAACTGGCCGTGCGGGCGACGGTGAGCAACGGCTTCCGCGCGCCGTCCTTGGCCAACAACCTGTTCAGCGCCCGCTCCACCACCTACGGCGTGGTCGACGGCGTGTACCAGTCGATCAACTATGGCGTGCTGCCGGTGGATTCGGCCGCCGCCAAGGCGCTGGGCGCCGAACCACTGAAACCGGAAAAGTCCACCAACTACAGCCTGGGGCTGGCCTGGCAGCCCGGCGAGCGCCTGGCCTTCACCGCCGATGCCTATCTGATCAACGTGCGCGACCGCATCACCCTCACCGGTACCCTGCTCGGCCCCGAGGTCACCCAGGCCTTGCTCGCCAACGGTATCGACTCGACCTCGGGCGGCCAGTACTTCACCAACGGCGCCGATACCCGCACCAAGGGCCTGGACCTGGTGGGCAGCTACGACCAGGACCTGGGCGGTGCAGGGACGGTGAAGTGGACGGCAGCCTTCAACTGGAACGACACCGAGATCCTCGACTACAAGCAGAGCGTGAACATCCTTGGCACGCCCTACGAACTTATGAATCGCCAGGCGCGCAACCTGCTGACCGAGGTACAACCGCACACCAAGCTGATCCTTGGCGGCAACTGGCGCCTGGACCGCTACCGGGTCAACCTGGGGCTGACCCGCTACGGATCCTGGCGCGAGGTGAATGCCGCCAACGACCGTTCGCTGGACCGCGAGTACAAGGCGCGCTGGATCACCGACCTGGATGCAGGCTACCAGCTGACCAAGGACCTGGAAGTGGCGATTGGGGCGCGCAACCTGTTCGATATCTACCCCGAGCGCCAGGCACCGAGCAGCAAGACCATGGTCAAGGGATACGGGGTGTACTCGCCCTATGGCTTTACCGGCGGGTATTACTTCGGGCGGGTGACCTACACCTTCTGATTCGTGACAAGCCGGCCGACGATGTCGGCCGGCAACCGGTATCAACCACGCAACATATGGACCGCCACACCGGCCAAGGCGCAACTGAACAGTACCTGGATCACGCCACGCTTGAAGCGGAACAGGGCCACTGCGGCAGCAATGGCGATCAACGCCGAAGGCCAGTCGAACGCCCCACTGAAACCCTTTGGCCAGAGCACGTGATAGCCGAAGAACATGGCGAGGTTCAGGATCACCCCCACGACCGCAGCCGTGATCCCCGTCAGCGGTGCGGTGAACTTCATCTCGTTGTGGGTCGACTCCACCAACGGGCCACCGGCGAGGATGAACAGGAACGACGGCAGGAAGGTGAACCAGGTGACGAGGCTGGCCGCGACTGCACCGGCCAGGAACGGGTTTTGCTCACCGAACATCGGATGCACGTAGCCACCGACGAAGCCGACGAAAGCCACCACCATGATCAATGGTCCTGGCGTGGTTTCTCCCAAGGCAAGGCCATCGATCATCTGAGTGGGTGACAGCCAGCCGTAATGCCCGACGGCGCCCTGATACACATAGGGCAGGACGGCGTAGGCGCCACCGAAGGTCAAAAGTGCGGCCTTGGTGAAGAACCAGCCCATTTGCGTCAGAGTGCCGGCCCAGCCAAACGTCAGTGTCAGCAGCCCCATGGGCAAGGTCCACAGTACTGCGCCGATCAGCACCAGACGCAGCAAATGCCCCACCCGAAAACGCGCATGCTCAGGCGTTGGTGTGTCATCGTCGATCAGGGCCGGGCCGTAGCTGTTCCTGGCAGCCCCATGACCACCACCGATCACGAATTTGCCGGGGGCGAAGCGACCGCCCACATAGCCTGCGATACCGGCAACCAGCACGATCAACGGGAACGGCACATTGAGGGCAAAGATGGCCACGAACGACGCTGCGGCCATGGCCCACAGCCAGCCGTTCTTCAGCGCGCGCGAGCCGATCCGGTGAGCCGCGTGGACGACAATGGCCGTGACTGCAGGCTTGATGCCGTAGAAGCCCCCCGCCACCACCGGCACCTCGCCAAAGGCGATGTAGACCCAGGACAGGCCAATCAGGATGAACAGTGAGGGCAATACGAACAATACGCCGGCAATCACCCCACCCCAGGAGCGGTGCATGAGCCAACCGATGTAGGTGGCCAGTTGCTGTGCTTCGGGGCCTGGCAACAACATGCAGTAGTTCAGCGCGTGCAGGAACCGCTTCTCGCTGATCCAGCGCCGGCGCTCGACCAGTTCCTGGTGCATGATCGAGATCTGCCCGGCGGGCCCACCAAAACTGATGAAGCCCAGCTTGAGCCAGAACAGGAATGCTTCGAACAGTCCGATCGGCCGCTGAACCGCTTGCGATGGTGGCTGTTCGCCCACTGCAGAGGTGCTATCAACCATTTTGCGCTTCCTCACTCGCGAAAGCCGTCAGAAGGCCATCGAAGATGCCCCCGGCGACCGTTGTCAGTTGATCGTCATCGCCAATGCTTTGTCTCAAGCCCGCGAGGACACGTTCGATACCTGGTGCTTCCGAGGGCTGGTTGCCTCCCACATCCAGGTAGTGAATGACCGCGGCCAAGCGTGCCAGGCCCGGCTGCTGTAGGGCAAAGCTCTCGATGAGGGTTTCGAAGGACACCCGCTGGCCGACATGGCTGAACCTGGCCCCATCAAAATCGAAGCCCAGCGCATCGCCCGGGCAGTCTTCAGGCCTGTCCAGCCAGATGAATCGAGCGTCGGCATCGATGAAGCGACGAATCAACCAGGCACATGCCAGCCGATCCACCCATGGGCGCTTGCGGGTGGCCCAAAGGCGCCCCTGGTAGTCGTTGCGTTCCAGTCGGGTGATCGCCTCGTCGTGGGCACTCGGCTCATCGGAAGACAGTGCGCGGCCAATCGCGGCTTCGAGCTCTTGGAGCGCCGCATCGGCGTGTGCCTTGGGCACGCCCGGGAAAAAATCGGTCGCCGCCAACTGGCTGAAGGCCTTTCTGAGCTTGCGCACCTGCCGTGCGGTCTGCAGCGCATTCTCTGGCGCCAGCTCGGCCCTGCAGCCTGCAATTTCTTCCATCAGGCTGGCGTACTCGTCGCTCCTGTCGAACAGCCTGCTGAAGCGCTCTTCACGCTCAGGCAGCGACAGGAGAAATGCGGTGCCGTTGATAGCCAGCACGTCGCGCTCGACTGCCTCGAAAACTTCCCGACCCGCACATTGTTCGGGCAGCAGGTAAACACCATCCCTCAGCACTGCGGCTCCAGAGGCCTTCAGGCTCCTCCAGGCACGCATGCGCTCGGTGGCATTGGCCGTCGGCAATCCGAGGATCAGTAGCGACCAGTGGATCATGTAGAGTACTCAACACAATATGTTTGTACCTCTACATTAAACTGAAACTGTGCAAAATCAACAGGCCCGTAGCTTTTGGGGCTGCTGCGCAGCCCATCGCCGGCAAGCCGGGCTCCCACAGGGACCGCGAAAACCTTGAGGTCTGCGCCGTACCTGTGGGAGCCCGGCTTGCCGGCGATGGGCCGCAAAGCGGCCCCAAATCGCTCAACTGACTGGCACCAGGGTAAACCCGCTCCCACAGGGTCCCTGCTAAATCAAGGAGTTATGTGGAGTTCCATAGGAGCGGGATCCTACTCCAGTGGAATGGTCAGGCGATCGATCACGGCACGGGTTTCAGGCCGCACCCCGCGCCACCAGGCGAAAGCCTCCGCCGCCTGCTCGACCAGCATGCCGACACCGTCGGCCAGGCGCGCCACACCCTGCGCCTGGGCCATGTGCAGGAACGGCGTCAGGCCTTTGCCATACGCCAGCTCGTAAGCCAGCCGCGTCTCGCCCAGCACACCTTCAGGTAGCGGCGGCAGCTCGCCGGTGAGGCTCGCGGAAGTGGCATTGACCACGATGTCGAAGGACTGTCCATCCAGCTCCTCATAACGGCTGATGCGCAGCCTTGGGTGGTCCAGTTCGTTGCGCAGGCTGAGCGCCTTGGCCATGTCACGGTTGGCAAGCACCAGCTCGCTTGGCCCCGCCTGCAGAAACGGCAGCAATGCACCACGTACCGCGCCACCGGCGCCGAGCAGCAGTACCCGTCGATTGGCCAGCGGTTCACCGAGGTTTTCCTCGATATCCCGCAGCAAGCCGATGCCGTCGAAGTTCTCGGCAAAGATACGGCCATTCTCGAACTTCAATGCATTGACCGCCCGCGCCAGCTGTGCGCGCTCGCTGCGTTGGTCAGCCAGCTCGAAGGCGCGCAGCTTGAACGGCGCGGTGATGTTCATGCCCAACCCGCCATCGTTGCGAAAGTTCAGCACCTGGGCCTCGAAGCCCTCGAGCTCGCCCTCGATGGCGCCGTACTCCAGGCACTGGCCACTGGCCTGGGCGAACAGGCCATGAATCAACGGGGACTTGGTGTGGTTGATCGGTCGGCCGATCACTGCATAGCGGTCGCTCATCGTGCATCTCCATGGGTGAACAGCACACCGTCTGCCTGCATCGCGGTGATTTCTTCAAGGCTGAAACCCAGGCCGGCGGCCACTTCGGCATTGTGCTGACCGAGGTCCGGGGCCACTTGGTGGATCGTGGTGTCGCACTCGGAAAAGCGGAACGGCAGGTTGGGCAGGCGCAAGGTACCGTAGCGCGGGTGCTGCTGCTCGATGACCATGTTGCGCGCCTGGATCTGCGGGTCAGCCACGACCTCGTCGATGCGCTGCACCTTGGCGCTGGGAATGTCGATGCCATCGAGCAATTGCAGGATGTCGGCTACCCGGCGCGCACCGACCCAGTCACGCACCACGGCCAGGATCGCCTGGCGGTGGGCGTTGCGGCCATTGAGGCAGTGGTAGCGGCTGTCGCTGCCGAACCCGGGCGGGCCACCGTTGGCTTCGAGCATCGCGGCAAAGCGCTTCCAGGCGTCGTCGACCTGGGCGGCGATTACCAGGTCGCCATCAGCCGCACGAAACACGCCGTACAGGGTGGAGGTGGGCATGTCATGGCCGGTCTGCTCGGGCAGGACGGTGCCATCGGACAAGGTGTAGCACTGCACCGCGTATTCATGCATCGACACCAGCGTGTCGTACAGGGCCATGTCGATGTGCTGGCCACGACCACTGCTCACCCGGCCCAACAGCGCCGCATTGATCGCCGCCACGGCATGGATGCCGGTGTACATGTCGCCCAAAGAAATGCGCAGCAACGGCGGCGCTTCGCCCGGCACGCCGACCATCTGCATGATCCCGCTCTTGGCCTCGGCGATCAGCCCGAAGCCGGCGCGGTGGGCATCCGGGCCGGTATGGCCGTAGGCGGAGATGGAGCAGTACACCAGACGCGGGTTGCGCGCTGACACCTCGGCATAGCCCAGGCCCAGCTTGTCCAGGGCGCCGGGGCGATAGTTTTCGATGAACACATCGGCCGAGTCGGTAAGGCGCTGCATGAACGCTTTGCCACGCGGGTCCTTCATGTTCACGCTGACGCCCTGCTTGCCCATGTTCAGCTGCAGGAAGTAACCGCTCTGCTGTTCATCAAGGGTAAACGCGTGCTGGCGGCCGGCATCGCCGCTGCCCGGCCGTTCGACCTTGATCACCTCGGCGCCCAGTGCTGCCAGGCAACGGCCCACATAGGGCCCGGCCAGGAAGTGGCTGTAGTCGATGACGCGAATACCCGTCAATGGCAATGCCTGGCTCATGCCTGCACTCTCCTCGGCACCATCAGCCTGTGCTCGCCACGCTGCACGACTTCGCCATGCTGGTTGATCAGCTCCGACGGCAAGACCACGATGCCCCAGCCCGGTCGGCTGTTGCTCGGGCGCATCGCCCCCACGCGCATGCGCACGTGCAGCACATCGTCGACCTTGATCGGCAGCACGAAGTCCCAGGTCCAGCCCAGCGACATGCCCGGTACAAAGCGGTATTCGCACTGGGTCTTCAGGCCGTCGGCGATCGACAGGCCGAACAGGCCATGGGCAACCAGGCAGCCGAAGTGGCTCGCGTTGGCGTACGCCTCGTCGACATGCACCGGGGTGTGGTCGCCGGTGAGTTCGGCGTAGGCCAGGATGCGTTCGCGGGTAACGGTGTAGGTGGGGCTGATGCATTCATCGCCTTCGCAGGCATCGTCCCAGTATTTTTCCACCACGCTCATGCCACCACCTCTGCACGTGGGTCGATGGCCAGTGCCTGGGCGACGCATTTCGCCGGCAATGCCTGAATGAACTCGACCGCCAGGCCGTCAGGCAGGCGCAGCCAGTTGCGGCCCTGAGGCATTTCGCTGACGCCAAAACGCTGTGCGGCGGCCAACGCGGCTTCGAGGTCCTCGCACATGATGCCCAGGTGTGCCATGCGCCCTTCCGGGCCGGCAAAGTCCGGCTGGTGGATGAACTGCAGGCCACCGAGGGTCCAGTACTGCGCAGGCTGCTCGGCGTCACCTTGCATCTCGCGCATGGTCATGCCGCACACCTCGCTGAAAAAGCGGATGTGCCACTGGATGTCCCGCACCCAGAACGCAACGTGTTCAAGGTAGGCTTTCGGCTGGCTCATGGATTACTTCCCTTCTGCTGATCGGCCATGGCGCGCTCGATACCCTTGATGCAGGCAACCAGGGTCGCGTTGACCGGCGTAGCCACGCCGTGGCGCTGGCCCCAGCGCACGACGGAGCCGTTGATGAAATCGATCTCGGTGACCGAGCCTTTTTCCAGGCTCTGCAGCATCGAGGTACGGAAGCTTGTCGGCAGGCCTTCAGCTGCCAGGCACCACGCAGCGTCCGGGCTGGTGAGGCTCAGGCGGATGCCGGCCCGCTCGGCGACGGCGATGGCTTCGCTGACCGCTGCCTTGGCGGTGCTTTCCAGCAGCGGCTCGCTGTACAGCTGGCCATAACTGAGCATGGTGATGCCGCTGAGCGCGCCTGTCGCGACGTTGACCAGCAGCTTGTCCCACATGGTGCCGAGAATGTTGTCGCTGACCGTGGTGGCGAGCCCGGCGCCATTGAAAGCCTCGGCGATGGCCTGCACACGCGAGGTCCGTTGGCCGTCGAGCTCGCCGATGAAGGTGTGTTTGCCTGCCACGCCGGCACGGATCGAACCCGGCGCCAGCAGCACGCCACCGACGTAGGTCTTGCCGGCCAATACCCGCTCACGCCCCACGGCCTCGGCCAGGATGTCTTCGTGGCCAAGACCGTTCTGCAGCGATAGCACCAGCGTCTGCGGCTCGCAATAATGAGCACGCTCGATGCCTTGCCTGATCCCAAGCTGCTGCAGCTGTTCGATGTGCTTTACCACTGCCGTAGCGTGACCCGTAGCGCTGAACAGCTCGGCCAGAGTCAACCTACCGTGAGTATCTGGTTGGGGCGCTTGCGTGAAGAACTGAACGACCCGCTGTTCGTGCGCACCCCCGGGGGCATGGCCCCTACCCCGCGGGCAGACCAGTTGATCGGGCCATGCCGCGAGGTGCTGGAATCGCTGCGGCGCCTGACTACCTGGGAGCCGCAATTCGTTCCGGCCACGGCCCAGCGTCGCTTTCGCCTGTGCGTCAGTGATGCCAGCCATATCACCCTGCTGCCCAGCATCCTCAACCACCTGCGTACCCATGCGCCGGGTATTCGCCTGGAGGCGGCGCGCATAGATGGCAACACCGAAAGCGCGCTGGAGTCCGGCGAGGCGGACCTGGCCATCGGCTTTGTGCCTTGGCTGGGTGCGGGGATGTATCAGCAAGTGTTGTTCGAACAGGACTGGGTCTGCCTGAGCAACCCACAACACCCTCGTTTGGGCCAAGGCATGAGCGTGGCACGCTACCAGGGCGAGGGGCATGTACAGATCAGTGCCGGGACCGGGCAGAAGTTGCTCGAGGCTGGCCTGGCACGGGCCGGCATCGAACGCAGGATAATGCTGGAGCTGCCGGCGTTTCTGGGATTAGGCATGATTGTCGGGTCGACCGACCTGGTGGCTACGCTGCCACGGCACATCGGGCAGACACTTGCCAACATGCATGGTCTGCAGGTGCACGATTGCCCGTTTGCAGTGGAGGGCTTCACGGTCAAGCAGCATTGGCACGCGCGCTACCAGCAAGACAGCGGGAATCGCTGGATGAGGGAGGTGGTTCGGGGCTTGTTTCAAGCAGGTGCCAGTTAGCACACCAGACGAACGCCTCCCTCGCCGAGCTTCCTTGCCTGGAAGCATCGGGGTGCGAATCAGGCAGCAGGCTTGAGCACCACCTTCGTCCAGCCATCATCCCGCGCATCAAAGTGCTTGTAGGCATCGGGGCCTTCAGCAAGGTTCAAACGATGGGAAATCCACCGGTAGCCTTGGTCGAGGCAACCAGTTTGTTCATGGTGAGGTAGTTCGCTTCATGACCATGCTTGTCGCAGCACTGGTAGCAGACCAGTGGCGCTAATCATCGTCGCGCCTTGGATCTATTGCCGTTGCCTTTGTAGCTCTCGTTTCAACCATATGCTCGCCGGCTCCACGCCTTCTGGACATCGCACCTCATAGGTGCGGCCACTCATACTGCTTTTGGTGGCAGCAAGATCAATGAAGTCTTCCGCGCTTTTCACCATTTTCCTACCTTCGAGATAATCCAGCTTCTGCATCAAATGCGCCCGAGCCCGGGGACCAGAGTATTCGGTACCATTGCGCACGAACCTGCACTCACTATGCTCGACAAAGTCCAGCAAGCCTCTTATCTCTTGAGTGGTTTGAGGTGTAGCAGATACTTCCCTACCCACGATGATCGCGATGAAGCCAATCCCTATCGCCATCATCGATTGGCTGACAAGCCGCCCGGGGGCCCTCATCCACATCTGCATGATCCTGGTCCTGAAAATGAAATGAATGACCGGAGTGGCCTCCGACGATTAATTACAACACAACCACGCTATAACATTTTCTCCAGCCCGATCGCGCTGCTGAGCCAGGAATTGAAGTGTCGCCACCAACTCCCCGGTTCCTTGGTCAATGTATGTTGCTTGCCATCGTCTTCGGTGACCCATACCAGCTGATTCTTTTCCAGCCGGGTGTGATAACTGAGAGCCGGTGCCATCCCCTCCAGAGCCAGTTCGCGCACCCGTCCAGCAAGCTCAGGGTCATCGACCAACACGCCGACTTCGGTATTCCACAACAAGGAGCGCGAGTCGAAATTGAACGAGCCGATAAACGCTTTCTGCTGGTCGAATATCATCGCCTTGCTATGCAGGCTGGACTCGGAGCTATTGGAGGATCCTCTATGAAACAGGCCCAGCCCACTGTCGCTGTCGCCATTGTCACCGGATTGGCTGCGTAATTCGAACAACTGCACACCATGCTCAAGCAAGGTTTTGCGATAAGGCGCGTAAGCGCCGTGCGCGGCGGGTACATCGGTGGCTTCCAGTGAGTTGGTCAGCAAGCTGATCGACACGCCAGCGTCGGCACGACGGGTCAGGTACACCACCCCTGGTTGGCCGGGTACCATGTACGCCGAGACAAGGATCAGCTCCTTGGATACCCCATTGAGCTCGGGTGCCAATTGGGTGGCCAACAACAAGTACGGGGCTGGCTCGCCACTCGACAAGACCTTGCTCGGTGCATCCCACATCGCTTTGTTCCAGGCCCAGATCAACTCCCTGCGCCAGTCATTCAGGCGTGGCTGGGTGGTGTAGCTCATCAGTTGTTGATAGAGCGCATGATTCTGTTTGCGTACTTTCTCCAGGGACTCGTCCAGCCGAGTCCGGAGGTTTTTCAGGTCCCCGGTCGTCGACCTGGTCGAGATGAACTGCTCGATGGGCTTGCTCAGGGCACTGTTCCAGTACTGGTCGAAACTATGTCCCAATTGTTCTGCAACCGGCCCGACGCCGAGCATGTCGATGTCGGTGAAATTCCTGTTGGGCTCGGCATCGAAATACTCGTCCCCCAGATTGCGCCCGCCGACGATGGCCGCACTGTTGTCCACCACCCACAATTTGTTGTGCATGCGCCGGTGCTGCCGGGCCAGGTTGAACAGCCGGCCCATGGTACGCGTCACGACGGTACTGCGGCCCAGGTGCAGTGGATTGAACACGCGGATCTGTATATGCGGATGCGCCGCCAGTGTCGCGATAATTCGCTCCAGGTCATCGCTGGTGGTGTCATCGAGCAAGATCCTGACGCGCACGCCACGGTCGGCGGCGATGAGCAGCTCGCGCACCAGTATCCGAGTACTGATGCCGTCGTGAACGATGTAGTACTGCAAGTCGATGCTGCTTTGAGCATTGCGAATCAGCTCGGCGCGTGCGGCGAAAGCCTCGGCACTATCGGAGAACAAGCGAAAGCCCGACTGGCCCCGATGGGGGGCTGCCTGGGCCTGGATAGAACGACCGAACGCCGAATCGTTCGCAGGCAAGGCCTGACTGGGTTCGTGAGAGACAGTGGGCGTTGTACAACCACCAGACAGCAGGGCGAGTAACAGCAGAGCAGTAAGGGGCTGTTTGATTGTCACGGAGGCTACCCCGGGTGATGGCGATGAGGGTGCCGGGTCCCGAAGAATGGCCAGTCCCTTACCACCAGCATCCGGCCGTATCGACCTTGTGCAATGTTTCTTCGATCTGCGGTGTTATTACAGAAGCGTAGTTCATCTCCTGCTGACCGCGGTGCCTTCACCGAAGGCGCCTGCCGCCAATCAGTCGCGATCTAGCATCTAAGGACCTTGCATAACCTGATCAGGCTGCGACGACTAGGTCAACTGCAAGCGCACTTATGCTCTTGGCGTCCGTTGCAAATCGGCTGCTCCTGTTGATAGCGAGTATTAACCTATGTCGGTCAGCCGAGCTGGATCCGAATGCTGGCCTGTGTGTACCAAGGCGCAGCGGAGTCGACGTGCACATGTCTCTGCTGCTTCGGCTCGAAGGGGGTATCAAGCGTTCCTAGCGCTATGGATATCCAGCCGGCATATTCACCTTGAGAACGTGACCAGAATAAAGTCGAACCGCACGCCAGACAAAATTCGCGCATTACTGTCGGTGAAGACGCATACGTCCTGATGCTATCGGCGCCACGTAGTACTCGCAGGTCGCTACGCGGGACGCTACCGTAGGATGCGAATGCAGCCCCGTGACCTTTGCGGCACTGGCTGCAATGGCAGTGAGTAACTGCCTTTGGCGCAGTGACTAGTTCGAAACTTACTGCTGAGCACAAGCAGCTACCTTCGTAAGTCTTTTTCATTGATGCTTCCGTGCAAATGACGCGAGCGTAACTGTCTTGGCTGAATTGGTCGACAGGTTGTAATTCGCTCTCGGTAAATGGCTGCTATGGGTCGAAAGCGGTCACCCACGACCAGCTGCTCTCGACCCAAAACGGACGCTAAAAGATAACTGGTTTCGTAAGCGCGACGCGTACTCTGTGGGAGCGGGTTTACCCGCGAAGCAGGCGCCGCGGTGGATGGCACCGGCCGTGCCGGTGTTCGCGGGTGAACCCGCTCCCACAATGATTGCTGTGGGGCAAAATGACCGCTACGGGTCGAAAGCGCCCTCGTATCTGCTCCGGTCTGGCGTAACAACCAAACCGCTCGGGAATTTAGATATGAAATAGATGAGCAGTTGATTTCGATAACCTTGTGCCCAACCGGTTGCGCCTGGCACTGGCGCTCCGCTGGCGGCCGGGTTCTACTCAAGCTCCAGGCTGTAACCCACCCCGTATACCGACCTGAGCGGGTCATGTCCTGGAGTTACCCCTGACAGTTTGCGCCGTAAATTCTTCACGTGACTGTCTACGGTTCGGTCTGCGACGACGCGATGGTCTCGGTAGATGTGATTCATCAGTTGGTCGCGTGACAGCACTTGTCCCGGGCGAGCCGCCAGTGCCGCAAGCATGCGAAACTCTACCGGCGTCAGGTCCAGCGCCACCCCCATGTAGCGCGCCTGGAATGATCGAGAGTCGAGCTCCACGCCCAGGCTCGGTGCCTGCTGCCCGCTACGGCGCAACACGGCCTTGACCCGTGCGACTAACTCGCGTGGTGAGAACGGCTTGCAGATGTAGTCGTCGGCGCCCAGCTCCAAGCCCAGCAGGCGGTCGATCTCGTCGACCCTGGCGGTCATCATGATCAATGGCATCTGGCTGAAGCTGCGCAGCTCGCGGCAGATATCCAGGCCATCGCGACCGGGCAGCATCAGGTCGAGCAGAATCAGGTCGTACTGGCCCTGGCGAATCGCCGGGATCACCGCCAGGCCGTCCTCCTGGTGGTCGACGCGGTAGCCACCGGCGCGCAGGTAATCGCCCACCAGCGCGGCGAGCTTGGGTTCATCTTCCACCAACAGAATCTGGCTCATGCCTGATCTCCGGCAACCGGAAGCGTGAGTGACAACAGCAAGCCGCCCAAGGCCGAGCCCTTGGCCGTCAGCTTGCCACCGTGTACTTCGGCGATGCCACGGCAGATTGCCAGGCCCAGGCCGGTGCCCCCACTGGCACGGTTACGCGAACGCTCGGCGCGGTAGAAACGCTCGAACAGGCGCGCCAGGGATGCACTGTCCACGCTGGGGGCGGTGTCCTCGCATTGCACCAGCACTTGGTCGCCGTCCTGGAATGCGCGCAGCACCGTGTGACCGCCCGCATCGGTATAACGGCGACTGTTTTCCAGCAGGTTGTGCAACAACTGGCCCAGGCGTGACTCATCGCCCAGCACCCACAGCGGTTCTTCCGGCAACTCCAGGCGCAACGCCAGGCCACGCTCGGCAAAACCGGCCTGGAAGGCATCGGCCACCACCGGCAGCAGCACCCGCAGGTCGATACGTTCGCGACGATAGGTCGGTCCACCTACTTCGGTCAACGACAGGTCGAACAGGTCGTCGACCAGCTTGCTCAGCGACCCGACTTCGCCTTGCAGCGAGCGCAGACCGTTGCTATCGACCGGGCGAATGCCATCTTCCATGGCTTCGAGTTCGGCCCGCATCACCGCCAGCGGCGTGCGCAGCTCGTGGGAAATATCAGCCATGAAGTCGCGGCGCAGGCGCTCGTTGCTCGCCAGCGTGGCGGCCATGCGGTTGAAATCGCCGGCCAGTTGCCCAGCTTCGTCTGCCGAACGCACCGGCAGCTGGATTTCATAATCACCTGCAGCCAGGCGATGGGTGGCACTGGCCACTTCACGGATCGGGCGCAGCAAGGCACGGCTAAGCCACCAGGCGATCACACCCGTGGCCAACAGGCAGGCCAGACCTATCAGCAGGCTGGAGCGCAGCTGGTTCAGCTGGAAGCGGCGGTCACCCACGCTGGTCACCGACTGCAGCGGCGCAAGGGCCATCCAGCCGACCAGCTGTTCTTGATGCCTGATCGGGCGCAGCAGCATTTCACTGCCAGGCCCCTGGTAGCCGATGATCGGCCGGCGCTGGGCATCGAGCAGGGCGAAGCGCACGAACGCGCCAGTCAGGTCGGAGACCGTCAGCAAGCTGGGGTCGAAAGTCTTGTCCGGCTGGATATCGTCCGGGCGCAGCAGTTCGAACCACTGGTCCTTGTCGCGACGGATGAAGTCCCAGCTGCCATTACGCGCATAGGCCTGCTCGACCCGCGGCACGATGCGATCCATGCGCTCCTCGGCTTGCTGATTGAGGTAGCCGAGAAAGCCATACTTCAAACTTAAGTAGGCGGCGAACACCATGCCCAACACGGCGAAAGTGCAGACCAAGAGCATCGCGAAGAAAAACTTGTGCGAAAGGCTGACTCTCATAGCTCCGCCGGTGAATTGGAATTGCCACCATTGAAGCGTGCCAACTCCAGCGCCGCAAGGCGCGCAGGCCAATCTCCATCCTTTCTGCACATTTGCTGCACAATTTCCACGCACGCTTGGGCCATCTGAATCAATTGGGTCGGAGCCTGCGATGCATACGTTATTCCTCTCCCTGTTCTATACACGATCACCTTGGTCCCGGGCGCTACTGCTTGGCGCCGGCCTACTTGTCCTGGGAGGGTGCGGTGAAACCGAAACCGCTGCAGCCCCCGCTCCTGTACAGGAAGTGGCGGTGCATGAAGTGACAACCTCCGCCCAGGCCCTGACCACCACCCTGCCCGGTCGCGCCAGCGCCCACCTGATTGCCGAGATCCGTCCGCAAGTTGGCGGCATCATTCAGAAACGTCTGTTCAATGAGGGTGACACGGTCAAGGCCGGCCAGGCGCTGTACCAGATTGACCCGCAGTCCTACCAGGCCACCTTGGCCCAGGCCAAGGCCACCGTCAGCTCGGCCAGAGCCACGCTGCGGGCTGCCGAACTCAAAGCCAAGCGTGATGCTCAACTGGTGAAGCTCGACGCAATCAGTGCCGAAGACAACGAAAGCGCCCAGTCGGCCTTGCTCGAGGCCCGTGCCAGCCTGCAGTCTGCCTTGGCGGAGCAGCGTACCGCACAGATCAACCTCGACTACACCCGCATCAACGCACCGATCGATGGCCGCACAGCCACTTCCACGGTCACCCCTGGCGCACTGGTCACTGCCGAGCAGACCACGGCCCTCACCACGGTACAGCAACTCGATCCGATCTACGTCGACTTCACCCAGCCAAGCAGCACCCTGCTACGCCTCAAGCGCGAACTGGCCGAAGGCAAGCTGGCACGCAGCGGGCAGGCGGATGCCGCTCGTGTGACCCTGGAACTTGAAGATGGGAGCGCCTACGCCCATGCCGGCACCCTCACCTTCAACGGCGTCAGCGTTGACCAAAGCACCGGCAGTGTGACGTTCCGCGCAGTGGTGCCCAATCCCGACGGCCTGCTGATGCCGGGCATGTACATCAAGGCAACGTTGCAGGAAGGCGTACAGAACGACGCTATTTTGGTACCGCAGCAGGCCGTCAGCCGTGACGAGCGCGGTAGCGCCACCGCCCTGGTAGTGGTCGATGGCAAGGTAGAACAGCGTGAGCTGACGTTGGCCCGTGCTGTAGACAACCGTTGGTGGGTCAGTCACGGCCTGGCAGCTGGCGACAAGGTCATCATGGAGGGTTTGCAAAAGGTGCGTGTTGGCCAACAGGTGCAGGTGCAGAACACCCCCCTGACCGCTCACAACGATAGCAACTGAGGCCCATCCCATGGCACGTTTTTTCATCGACCGGCCAATCTTCGCCTGGGTCATCGCCATCCTGATCATGCTTGGCGGTGGCCTGGCCATCTTCGAACTGCCGCTGGCGCAGTATCCCAACATCGCCCCGCCGCAGATCAGCCTCAACGCCACCTACACCGGCGCGTCGGCCAAGACAATGGAAGATTCGGTGACCCAGGTCATCGAACAGCAGATGACCGGCCTCGACGGCCTCACCTACATGTCCTCCACCAGCAGCTCGTCCGGCAGCGCCAAAATCACCCTGACATTCGAGGCCGGCACGGATGTAAATACCGCGCAAATGCAGGTGCAGACCAAGCTGGAGCAGGCCAAGGCGCGCCTGCCCGATACCGTGCAGCAGCAGGGTATCCAGATCAACAATTCGGCCAGCGACTTCCTCATCATCGTATCCCTGGTATCGGACAGCCCTGATGTGACCGCCACCGACATCAGTGACTTCATCTCCAGCACCTTGTATGACCAGATCAGCCGGGTCAGCGGCGTCGGCGATGTGACCACCCTCGGTTCGAGCTACGCCATGCGCATCTGGCTCGACCCGGACAAGCTCAAGCAATTCGCGCTGATGCCCTCAGACATCAGCGGCGCGCTGGAAGCGCAGAACGTCGACACCTCGGCCGGCCAGTTGGGCGCTCTGCCTGCTCGCGCCGGCCAGCAGCTCAACGCCACCATCAACGCCCGCAGCAAGCTACAGACCGCCGCGCAGTTCCGCGACCTGGTTCTCAAGTCCAACAGTGCCGGCGCTATGGTGACTCTGGCCGACGTGGCCCGGGTAGAGCTGGGCAGCGAAAGCTACGACGTGGTCGCCGAGCACAATGGCCGGCCTTCCGGCGGCCTTGCGGTGAGCCTGGCCACCGGTGCCAACGCACTGGACGTTTCTGAAGCGGTGCAAGCCAAGTTGGCCGAACTGGAACAGTTCTTCCCCAGCAAGCTGCAACTGCGTAGCGAGGTGGCCTACAACACCGCGCCGTTCGTGAAGATTTCCATCGAGGAGGTGGTCAAGACCCTGTTCGAAGCCATCGCCCTGGTGGTGCTGATCATGTACCTGTTCATGCAGAACCTGCGCGCCACGCTGATCCCCGCCATTGCCGTACCAGTGGTGTTGCTCGGCACCTTCGGCGTATTGGCGATGCTCGGCTACTCGATCAACACGTTGACCATGTTCGGCATGGTGCTGGCGATCGGCTTGTTGGTTGACGATGCCATCGTGGTGGTGGAGAACGTCGAGCGCATCATGGCCGAAAAAGGCCTGTCGCCGCGTGAGGCGACCCGCCAGTCGATGGACGAGATCAGCGGCGCGCTGATCGGTATTGCCGTGGTGCTCTCGGCAGTATTCATCCCGATGGCCTTCTTCGGCGGCTCAACCGGGATCATCTACCGTCAGTTTTCGGTAACCCTGGTAGCAGCCATGGCCTTGTCTGTCCTGGTAGCGATGACCCTGACTCCGGCCCTCTGTGCCACCCTGCTCAAGCCGGTGACGGCCCACGGTACAACGCAGCGTGGCTTCTTCGGCTGGTTCAACCGTACCTTCGACCGTACCTCACAGCGCTACCAGCGCGGTGTCGGCAATGTACTTGCGCGTCCGCTGCGCGGCCTGCTGGTCTACGTACTGCTGCTGGGTGGCGTGGCGCTGATGTTCGAGAAACTGCCCACGGCTTTTCTGCCTGAGGAAGACCAGGGCATGCTGATGATGCAGATGACCCTGCCGGTGGGCGGCACCGACGAGCGCTTGCAAGCGGTCAACCGCCAGGTTCAGGAATACATGCTGCAACAACCGGAGGTGGCGTCGATCCTCACTGTGCGCGGCCTGGGTACCGGCGGTAACGCACAGAATTCGGGGCGAGCCTTCATCAAACTCAAGGACTGGAGCGAACGCCAGGGCGACGAACACAGCGCCACAGCGGTGGCACGAAGGGCCAACATGGCGCTGGCAAAGATCCTCGATGCCAATGTGTTCGTCATAGCCCCACCGGCTATCCAAGGCCTGGGACAGAGCTCAGGCTTCGATGTGCAGTTGCAGGACCTGGCAGGCCTCGGTCACGCCGAGCTGCTCAAGGCCCGCGATCAGTTCCTTACCTTGGCGGCCAAAGACGCGCGCCTGGCCAACGTTCGTGCTCAGGGGCTGGAAGACACGCCCCAGCTGAACGTCGCCATCGACGACCGCAAGGCCGGTGCCATGGGTGTTTCCGCCAGCGATATCAATGACACCCTCAGCACCGTGATGGGCGGCAGTTACGTTAACGACTTCGTCGACGCCGGCCGGGTGAAGAAAGTCTACCTGCAGGGCGAGGCCGACAAGCGCATGCTGGCCGAGGATATCGGCGCCTGGTATGTGCGAAACGACAGTGATGCCATGGTGCCGTTGTCGGCATTCACCAACACCTCATGGAGCACCGCTTCGCCGTTACTGGAGCGCTTCAATGGCTTCGGCTCGTACGAACTGGTAGGTGAGCCGGCCAGTGGCGTGAGCTCCGGCGAGGCCATGACGGCAGTCGAGCAGATCATGGCGCAATTGCCTGACGGCATCGGCTACGCCTGGGCCGGGCAGTCATACCAGGAACGTATGGCGGGTACCCAAGCCCCCCTGCTGTATGCCATCTCGATCATGTTCGTGTTCCTGTGCCTGGCGGCGCTGTACGAAAGCTGGTCGGTGCCCTTTGCGGTGATGCTGGTGGTGCCGGTGGGGATCCTTGGCGCGCTGCTGCTGACGGGCCTGCGCGGCCTGGCCAACGATGTCTACTTCCAGGTCGGGTTGCTGACCACGGTGGGTTTGACGGCGAAAAACGCCATTCTGATCGTCGAGTTCGCCAAAGAAGGATACGAGCGCGGCCAGGACCTCATCACTGCCATCCTGGAGGCCGTGCGCATTCGCCTGCGGCCAGTACTGATGACCTCGCTGGCATTCATCCTTGGCGTACTGCCGCTGGCACTGAGCAGCGGCGCCGGGGCCGGTGGACGAAAAGCAATTGGCACCGGCGTGCTGGGTGGCATGCTCGCCGCCACCCTGCTTGGCCTGTTCTTCATCCCGTTGTTTTATGCCCTTGTGCAGCGCTTGGCCGGCCGAGGCGCCAGCACTGTCGATACTGTTGCAGGAGAAGCGTGATGCGTCTGTCCCCCTTGTTGCTGGCGCTGGTGCTTACTGGCTGCGTAAACCTCGCACCCGACTACCAGCGCCCGGCAGCACCGGTAGCCGAGCAGTGGCCAACCGCCACCAGCGCAAGCACCACGAGCGCCGATATCAACTGGAAATCGCTGTTCACCGATGCCCGCCTACGCGATACCGTGGCGCTGGCGTTGACCAACAACCGCGACCTGCGCGTGGCCGCATTGAATGTCGAATACCAGCGGGCGCAGTACCGCATCCAGCGCGCCGAGCTGTTTCCGGCAGTTTCGGCAACTGCCGAAGGTACCCGACAGCGCAGCGTGACCAACGGCAGCTCGGCGGTCAGCAGCCAGTACAGCGTGGGCCTGGGCGTCAGCAGCTATGAGCTGGACCTGTTTGGCCGCCTGGGTAACCTCAAGGATGCTGCGCTGGAGCAGTACCTTTCGCTGGAGCAAACTCGCCGCAGCACGCAGCTCAGTCTGGTAGCCGAGGTCGCGACGGCCTGGATGACCCTGGCCGCCGACCAGCAACTGCTCAAGCTGGCAAATGACACCTATGCCAGCCAGCAGAAAACCTACACTCTGGTGCAGCAGAGCCATGGACTGGGCGGCGAGTCCGGGGTGAGCCTGGCGCAAGCGCGCAGTACAGTCGAGTCCGCCCGGGCCGATGCGGCCAATTATGCCAGCCAGGTCGAGCAGGACCGTAACGCCCTCGAACTGCTGGTCGGCGAACGCCTGAGCGACACGCTGCTGCCAGGCGACCAGCCATTCGATACCACACTGCTGGTGGGCGTGCCGCAGGGCCTGCCCTCGAGCCTGCTGCAGCGTCGCCCGGACGTTTTGGCCGCTGAGCATTCACTGAAGGCGGCCAATGCTGATATCGGTGCGGCTCGGGCTGCGTTTTTCCCGAGCATTACCCTTACCGCCAGCGGCGGCACCGCCAGCAGCGAGCTGTCCGGGTTGTTCAAAGACGGCAGTGGCGCATGGAGCTTCGCCCCCTCGATCAACCTGCCGATCTTCAACGCAGGCAGCAATCGGGCCAGCCTGGATGCAGCCAAGGTCAACAGCGAAATCGAAGTGGCGACCTACGAGAAGACGATCCAGACCGCGTTCAGCGAAGTGGCTGATGCGCTGTCAGTGCGTGGTCATATCAATGAGCGCCTTGATGCCCAGCGCAGCCTGACCGACGCTACCGACACCGCTTATCAGCTCTCGTTGGCCCTATACAAGGAAGGCTCGGAAAGCTTTATGGACGTGCTCGACGCCCAGCGCTCTTTGTATTCGGCGCAGCAGTCGCTGATCAACCTGAAACTGACAGAACAGACCAACCGGGTGACCTTGTACAAAACACTTGGTGGCGAATGGGGAAAACGGTGAAAAATCCAGTTGATACAAGCCCGATAATGCCCCCATCTGCTCTCGACATCGTTCAGAAAGAGCAATGTGTAGGCAGCCAATTTTCAGCCCCGCCCATCCAGCTATCGACTCGAAGCGGACATCTGTAATCGGGGCCGCTTCGCGGCCCATCGCCGGCAAGCGCGGCTCCCACAAGTACAGCGCATGCCTGAAGGCTGGTGATATTCCTGCGGGAGCCGGCTTGCCGGCGATGAGGCCTGCACTGACTACAGAGCTTTAGATCAGTGTCCGCTTTGGGTCGAAAACGGTCATCTACGACCGGCAGCAAACGACCCGTTGCTGCCGGTGAGCCGAACAGCAATCTCTGTGGGAGCGGGCGCGCCCGCGAAGAATCAAACGCGGAGACTGGCACCGGCTGCGCCGGTGTTCGCGGGCACGCCCGCTCCCACAGAGTGCGCATGGCACTCACGACATCAGTTTTTTTCAGCGTCTGCTTTGGGTCGAAAGCCGTCATCTACGACCGGCAGCAAACGACCCAAAGCGGACATCTGTAACCGGGGCCGCTTCGCGGCCCATCGCCGGCAAGCGCGGCTCCCACAAGTACAGCGCATGCCTGAACTGGTGATATTCCTGTGGGAGCCGGCTTGCCGACGATGAGGCCTGCACTGACTAAAGAGCTTTGGATCAGTGTTCGCTTTGGGCCGAAAACGGCCCCTCGTGATCGGCCGCCTTCTTCCATGGCGAGCTTTCGCAGTCTGGCGTCAGCGCTCATTGGCTTGGCTGCGTCTCCTCCTGCTTGAAAACACGAAATCCGCGCGCCTGATAATTTCCAAGCGCGGCAGGATGGTCGAACGTGCATGTGTGTACCCACACCCGCTCTGTACCTTGCCATTCCCACGCAGATCGAACAGCGTGACTCAAGAGTGCCCCGCCGAAGCCACACCCTAGAAACTGCGGTGCCAACCCGAAGTAGCGGATTTCGCAGTTACAGCCATCGGGGCGATAAAGCTCGTAATAGCCGGCTATCGCGCCGCGGTGATAGGCAACCCAGGTACGGTGGCACTCCTGTTCAACGAGTGCCTGCCATTCGGAACTGCTCCAGCTATCAAGATCGCCCCACTCCCAGGGCGTTCCTACCAGCTTGTAGAGAAAACGATTGAATTCCGCCTGAGGCACTTCACATTCGATGATCTGAAGGTCGTGACGCTGTGGTTTTTCCTGCAACTCGGAAGCCGAGATCATTTCCAGGTAATAAGTAATGCAAGACCGTTCCATCGTAGACTCCCTGCGTCTTCCCGCTAGCGATCAACAAGCATGCCAGCTGCGGCTCGACTGCGGCTACACCTGATGTCTGCTTCGGCTAGAAAGCAGTCGCTATCAAGTAATGGATAACGCTTGGCTCGCGCTGCGCGAACCACAACTTGGCGCAATCGGAATTAGCCATGGCATCTTGTGCTAGTGCCATCCCCAAACCCGCACCGTAGCATCTCCTTGCCCAAACGTTTTGCAGCAAGCAAGGAGAAAACATGGTTACTGACACCGCATTGATCACTGGCGCCTCGGGTGGCATCGGACTGGAACTGGCACGCCTCCATGCGGCCAAGCGTGGCGATGTCGTCCTGGTAGCGCGCTCGCGTGACAAGCTGGAGTCCATCAAGCAGGAACTTCAGACTCGATACGGCGTGAAAGTGTATGTAATCGTGGAAGACCTGGCCGATCCTGGCGCAGCAGATCGGGTATTCGCTGCCACCGAAGCATTGGGGTTGTCCATCGACGTTCTGATCAACAACGCCGGGTTCGGTGGCCACGGGAAGTTCGTCGAACGCGACATCGCTGCCGATCTAGCCATGATGCAAGTGAACATGGCCGCGCTTACCGCTCTGACCCATCATTATCTGAAGGCGATGGTGTTGCGTCGACGCGGGCGTATTCTCAACGTCTCGTCGACCGCCTCGTTCATACCAGGCCCCCTGCAGGCGGTTTACTACGCCACCAAGGCATTCGTGACATCCTTCACCCAGGCTATCGCCGAGGAAACCCGGGAATACGGTGTAACCGCCACTGCGCTGTGCCCGGGAGCAGTCGCAACAGGTTTCGTCGCCGCAGGTGATCTGCAGGGTGTGGATGCCTGGAACAATGCCAGGACGGCACAATCCGTGGCGCAATGCGGTTACCAGGCCATGGAGCGCGGTGAACTGGTTGCGTTCAATGAAGGCAAGTTGCGCGTCATGCTCGACTGGATTGTTCCGCTGTTGCCTCGCAAACTGGTGCTCAGGATGTCCCGCAAGGCAATGGAAAAGGCATCCTGAGAAGGCCAGAGAAGCCCTATCCGTTCGCCTTGCTGACTTGCGTGCCAAGGCAATGCGCTGCAAAGAGATGCCTCGATAATGAAACAAGCCAAGAACTTCGCCGTGCATGCTGGGTGGAAGGTGATCATTGCTGATTTGGGAGTAGCGCCTGGGGACCTGCTGGCCTTGGCCGAGCTACCGGCTGATCTATTCAGCCGCAAGGACTCCGTGCTCTCGCCACCTGAGTATTTTCGACTTTTCGAAAGCCTTGAGCAGCTGGTCGGAGAGTCGCATCTACCACTGCGACTCGGTGGTGCCGTTTCAGTCGAAGCCTTCGATCCGGCTCTTTTTGCTTGCCTGTGCAGCCCGGACTTCAACGTAGCGCTCACCCGGCTTGCCGAGTACAAGCGTCTGTGTGGTCCCTTGGCACTGGATGTGGTCTTCCACGACGCTTATACCGAGGTTTTTATCGAGTGCTACGGATACGACCGTCCGCTCCCGCGCAGCCTCCTTGCGATGGAACTGGTTTTCCTTACCCACCTGGCGCGCCTCGCCACAAGGCAAACGATCACCCCGCTGGAGGCAGAGCTGGTTGCGCTGCCCGAACCAGCAAAACCGTGCGAAGAGTTCCTGGGATGTTTCTTGCGACAAGGCAACTGCAATCGTATTCGCTTCTCCAAAGAAGATGCTGCGCGCCCTTTCCTTACCGAGAACGTTGCCATGTGGCAATTCTTCGAGCCGGAACTCCGGACGCGGCTTTCAAAGCTCGAAGCCGGCGCCACAACCCAAGAGCGAGTACACAGCGCGCTGCTCGATATGCTGCCGAGCGGGCGGAGCAGCATCCATGATGTCTCCAGTCGTCTGGCGATGAGCAAGCGCTCACTCCAGCGTCATCTTGCAGACGAGGCGCTGAACTATCAGGAGATACTCAATGACACGCGTCAGGGCCTGGCTTGCCATTACCTGTCTCGCTCAACCCTGTCCCCAGGAGAAATTGCGTTCCTGATCGGGTTCATGGATGCCAATTCTTTCCTGCGCGCCTTCAAAGCCTGGACAGGCATGACACCGGGCGAGTACCGGAGGCAGCACAGCCACCAAACGTGAGTGCTGAATGGCAGCTTTGGCGTCAGAAGCGCTCATCGCCGATCGCCGGCAAGGTCAGCTCCCTTACGAACGAAGCCCCGGACAAGCGCAACAGCGCGTCGACCATGGTGACCACATCATGCACCGGTACCTGGCGCCGTTCGCCTCGTGTTGCGGCTTGCGCCAATGGCGTGTTCAGGGAGTCGTCGGTATTCAGGTAACCCAGGTGAAGCACGGTCACCGCCAGGTTGTCATCCCTGAAGCCTTCGCGTAGCGCATCAGCCATGCCGTTGAGGGCGAACTTGGAGGCACCGAACGCCACCTCCGGGCGCCCGCTCTGGCGAAGGGCCGAGGTCGAACCGGTGAGGATCAACTGCGGTCGGGGCGCACCTAGCAACTTTGGCACCAGCCGCTTGAGCAGAAGCAGCGTGGCGGTGATGTTCACCTCGACCAGCCTGGTGATCGATTCGTCGCTGTCGTCGAGGAATGCGTAGTGCTCGCTGAAGGCGTGTTCTTCCCAGATGCCCACGTTGCAGATCAGGACATCCAGATCGGCAGGTGTTCGATCCGCGATCTGTGCTACAGCCGCCGTTGGCTTGGCAAGGTCGGCATCGATCCAGTGCAGATCGATGCCCGAGGCAAGGGCCAGGTCGACCGGCTGTTTGCGGGATACGCCGATCAGCGTGTCCCCTGGCTTGCCGAGCCCTTCGAGCAAGGCACGGCCCAACCCTCTGCTGGCGCCTACGATCATCGTCTTCATCTGTTGCTCCTTCCTGGCATCCTGCAAGTATCCATCGACCGATCAACCCCACCGGACATTGAGTACGACGAAGTGCAGCAGGACCCAGACCATCAGCAGCAGATGGGTCAGTTGCAACCCTTCCTGGCGGATCCAGTAGCCGAACCATATCCCGCCCAGCAGCATCGCAAGCAGGAACCCGAGCGTTGCGCTCAAGGCCAGGTTCAACCAGGGCAGTGAAGCCTCCAGGCCGGCGCCAAGCACCAGTTCATAGCACCCGACCCAGGCCGTGAGGGCGGCGGCTGCCTGTATCAGCACGATGATCGACAAGGCCAGGCGATGGAGGGAGGGAGAAGTCATCGCTCGCCCCAGCAGTGGGAGGCTGATTGCGGGCGGTTGGGCCAGCGGCGCCATCGACATGGTTGCCCCGATCGCCCCGGCCGAACTGGCAAAGGCATGCAGGTTGTTGATCAGGCTGATACTCAGCCACAGGCTCAAGCCGATGCAGCAGGTTATCTGGAAAATCAGCAGTGAGGTCGGAGTGTCCATTCCTGGTCCTTTGTGAGTTCGTTTCCGGAAGTTGCGAGAGAGTCCGGACGACACTCTAAAACCTTGACTTAACTCGAGGTCAATACCGGTTTTCCAGTAAGGCTTGCATGCTGGCAAACCAGGTAACGCAGCCGCAACTACCTCGATACTCTCCCGCGGCAGCTGATGATCCGTGCGGCGCGGTGTCCATGATCCGGATCAGCGTGTCCCGGTTTAGGGGCTATCCCCCTCTCCCCGCCCCCGCCAGAATGCCGGCTTCTTCCCTGCCCGGAGTCATCTCGCATGCCTATGTTCCGCACCTCGGACGCAGTTTCCCTGCACTACAACGACTGGGGCCACGGTCGCCCAGTGGTGTTGATCCATGGCTGGCCGATGTCGTCTGCCAGTTGGGATTACCATGCCACCCGCCTGGCCGAGTCAGGTTACCGCGTAATCAGCTATGACCGCCGCGGTTTCGGGCGCTCCGACCAGCCCTGGAGCGGCTACGACTACAACACACTCAGCGACGACCTCGCGCAATTGATCGAGCACCTGAACCTGCAAGATGTCACGCTGGTGGGGTATTCGATGGGTAGTGGCGAAGTGGCACGTTACCTGGCCCGCCACGGCGATCGCCGAATCGCCGCGACCGTGCTGCTGGCTGGGGTGACACCGCAACTGGCCAGCTCGCCGGACAACCCCGAAGGCATGCCGCCAGCGGCCTTCGACGGTTTGATGCAGGCGTTGCGCCAGGATCGTCAGCGCTTCTTCGGGGATTATGCGCACGCCTTGTTCTCGGAGCCGGGCCTGCGCGACTGGTATCTGGCCCAGACTTACCAGGCCAGTGAACGCGCCATCGCAGCTTGTGCCCAGGCCTGGTACATCACGGACTTCCGCCAGGACCTGACCGGGATCAAGGTGCCGACCTTGATTCTGCACGGTGCACGCGATGAAAACGCCCCGGCTGCCACCACCGGCCGGCTGGCAGCGCAACTGATCGGGCAATCGCAATACCTTGAGTACCCCGAAGCCGGCCATTACCTGCTGATCGAGCAAAAGGACGCCGTGCTTCGCGACCTGCTGGCGTTTCTTGCAGGCGACAGGTCAATCGGCTGAGAACCCATGGCTGAGCGTCTGGTCGGGGAAGGCTTCGCACAGGTAGTCGATGAACGCCGAGACCTTGCGACTAGCCAGCCGGCGTGAGGCGTGCAGGGCCCACAACTCGATCGGCCTATCGGGCATTCGCCCCCAGATGGACAGCCGTGCCAGGTGCTCGTCGCCCAGCAGCAGGGAGCGCGGGATCAGTGCGGCACCCGCGCCGGCGAGCACCGCATCACGGATCATGATCAGCGATGACAGGCGCAGGCGCACATCGGGCATTACCGCGCCCAAGGTGTCACCGTCCTGGTAGTGCCAGGGCCCGTTGTCGAAACGGTTGGCCAAGGCCACGGCGGGCACTTCGGCGATCTGGCCATTGCTGCACGCAGCAGGCCGCGACAAGGTTGGCGGCGCCACCAGCAGCATGTCGTCGCGGGCAAAACAGCGCCCCACCAGCAGCGCATCCGGCCTGGGATTAACGCGAATCACCACGTCATATCCATCCTCTACCAGATCGACATTGCGGTCTTCGGCGGTGATGTCCAACCGTACTTGCGGATAGCGTTGGGCAAAGCCCACAGCCAGGCGCCCGAGCAAGGTATGGGAGAACAGCACCGGGGCACTGACACGCAATTGACCGCGTGGGCTGGTCTGCCCTGCCGACACCAGTTCACCCGCCTCTACGATCTCGTCCAGCAGGCCATGGGTGCGCTCGTACAGCACCTGACCTTCCTCGGTCAGGCGCAACGACCGTGCCCCGCGCTCCAGAAGCCGCACGCCTAGGCTTTGCTCAAGATCCATGACTCGCCGCGACAGCGTGGCCTTGGGGCGGCCGCTTAGGCGGCTGGCCTTGCCAAAGCCGCCGTGAGCCGCTACGAGGTTGAAGTCAGCCAGAGCTGAAAGGTCCATGATCGATCCATTTTTGAGACATCGGCTCCAAATATTAGACTATACCAACCGAATATGGAACGAAATAAGCTGTATCCCATGCGAATGTTTCACCCCAATCCATCTGCAGGAGACACCTGATGACCTCGCTCTGGGACCCTATCCAACTCGGCAAACTGCAACTGCCACATCGTCTGGCCATGTCACCCCTGACCCGTAGCCGTGCACTGCCCAACGGCACACCAGGCCCGCTGGCCGCTGAATATTATGGCCAGCGCGCCTCGTTGGGCCTGTTGATCAGCGAAGGCACGCAACCCAGCGCCGACGGCCAGGGTTTTCTCGACTCTCCCGGCCTGCACAGCGATGCCCATGTGGCGGGCTGGCGTCAGGTCAGCGATGCAGTGCATGCCGGTGGTGGCCACCTGTTCATCCAGCTGATGCACGCCGGACGCATGTCGCATCCATCCAACACCGCCCATGGCCGTCAGGCCCTGGCGCCATCGGCGATAGCCCCAGATGCGCAGATCTACACGCCTCAGGGCATGCAGCAGGTGCCGACGCCGCGAGCGATGAGCGAGCAGGACATTCGTACTACCGTGGACGATTTCCGTCAGGCTGCAGCCCGCGCCATCGAAGCCGGTGCCGACGGCGTGGAGATCCACGGCGCCAACGGCTACCTGATCCAGCAGTTCCTGGCCGTCAATGCCAACCAGCGGGACGACGCCTACGGTGGCTCGATCAGCCGCCGCATGCGCTTTGCCCTCGAGGTGGTCGATGCCGTGGTGGCCGAGATCGGTGCCGAGCGTACTGGCATCCGCCTGTCGCCGGGTTCAGCGTTGGGCGGCATCGCAGAAGGTCCGGAGCACGCCGAGCTGTACCGCATCCTGGTTGCCGAACTGGCACAGCGCAACCTGGCGTACCTGCACCTTGCCCACAACGGTGACGACGCCTTGCTCAAGACGCTGCGCCAGGCATGGCCAGGCGTACTGCTGGTCAACCGGGTGAACCGCGCCCGCGAGCACCTGGCAGCCGACATCGAGGCCGGCCTTGCCGACATGGCACCTGTCGGGCGCTGGGCACTGGCCAACCCCGACCTGGTGCAGCGCCTGCGTGGCGACCTTCCGTTGAACGAAGCCGATCCGCAAACCTTCTATGGCGGCGGCGCCAAGGGATATACGGATTATCCGGTGCTCGCGGTGTAAGCACACAAGCCCCTGAGTTGCTGGCGAATCACCAAGAGTTCGCCAGCACCCGGGTAGCCAAGCGTCGGTAGCCGCATCAGTACATCCCCGACGTCGAGGCAGGCGCATGGGCAGGAAGGTCAGGAATGGTCAGCCCGTTGGCAATGGCACTGGCTTCAAGCTTTGCACGCTCCGCGTCCAGAAGGACATAGGCGGCTTGCAGCGTGGTGATCTTCGCTTGAATGTCGGCCATCTTGCTGGCTACCAACATCGCGCCTTGCGCGCAATCGATCGTATTACCCCGCTTGGCCGCAAGGATGTCGCCAATCTCGGCAAGCGAGAAACCGCCGCTCTGAGCGCTTTGAATAAAGGCCAGATCAACAACGGTCTGGTCGCTGTAGCTGCGGTAATTGTTGGCTTGGCGATGGGCCACGATAAGCCCGAGTTGCTCGTAATAGCGCAATGTATGGCGGCCGACTCCACTCCGGCGCTCCAACTCTCCAACATTCACAGTAAAAATTCCTTGACTGTAGAGTACGCTCCACACCTTAGCCTGCGCCAATCATCCAGACAAGGATTCAGATATGAGCGTGGAATGCTTCGTCACCGGCGGCAGTGGGTTTGTGGGTCAACATCTGCTGGCCCGTCTTACTGCGACAGGGCACAAGACCTGGGTGCTCATGCGCAACCCTGAAAATATCGAACGCCTCAAAGCGCAAGTAAGCCAACTGGGAGGTAACCCTGCATATATAAATGCAGTTGAAGGAGACATCAGCAGGGATGGACTTGGACTCAGCGAAACAGACAGGCAATGCGTAGCTTCAGTCGCTGTGGTCTTCCACCTCGCGGCGCAGTTTACCTGGGGCCTGACAATTGAGCAGGCCCGCGCAGTCAATGTACAAGGGGCACTGAGAGTCGCCAGGCTCGCGGCGAGCCAGCGTATTCGCTTGCTGATGGTGGGCGGCTATATGCTGCAGAACCTTACTCATCTTTCAAGTATCGGGGTTGATCACGAGCGCCCTGAAAACACCAATTGGCCCGCAGTCTACGGTCGTGTGGGTGGCTACGAAGGCAGCAAGCTGGAGTCCCATTTTGCAGTTATCCGCTACATGCAGGAGGCAGGCGCGGATTACACGATTGTTCATCCTGCTACGGTGTGTGGCCATAGCGAGAGCGGGCATATCCCTGAAGGGCAACCACTGGCCGACCTCATTCGAAACCTGGCACTGGGCCGGTTCAAGGCTGTCCCTGGTTCCGCCAGGCACTGGTTGCCATTGGTCAGCGTCGATTACCTGGTAAAGATGATGACCTGCGTGGCTTTCGACCCGTCGATGGCCAACCGGCAGGTCCTGGCGCTGTATGAGCACACCCCGAACCTGCAGGGTATGCTCGAGCAATTGGCACAAACGCTGGATATCAAGGCACCCCGCCGCCATGTACCCATAGGGTTGCTGAAATGGCTATTGGCGATTCCCGGCCTGGCCACCCGATTGTCGATCAGCGCCGAGTCATTGAACTTCATCCAGACGCAGCGCTTCGACATGAGTGACAGCCAGCACCTGGAACAAAAGTATCAGTTGGCACATCCCGACATGGCGCGAACTTTGGAAAAGACCGTGCGCTACGTCCAGGGTTACTTGCCCTCTCGTCATGTTCACACTTCTGCAAATCCTGGCGGAAGATAACAAATGGGTTCTGACAGAGCGCGTAATTCTGTCGAACACTCCGGCAACTTCGGTGTTATATTATTGCACATGAACCGGATGGTTACTTCCTGACCGTCTGGTTAGTTAAAGCGTGTCGACGCTCAACTTGGTCTTTAGGGAAAAAGGCGTGTGAATTGACGTGAAGCGTGACATCCACCTCGTTGTGCTACTGCTATCGGTCATCGGTTGCTCTCTCGCCTCGTTAACGCTGTGGAAGGTCATGGCTTCTCGCGAGCGCGCCCTGGAAGACGTCAATGTCCATGGCCTGAACCTGACCCAGGCACTGTCCACCTATTCGGAAGGTATCGTCCGGCAGAGCTCGATGCTGCTGCTCGGCCTGGTCGAGCGCCTGGAAACCGAGGGCGCCGGGCCTGCGCAGATCGAACGTCTGGATCAACTGGTCAAGCGCCAGCAACCATTGATGCCGCCGATGAGCGGCATCATGATCTACGCCAGGGACGGACGCTGGCTGATGTCGTCCAACCAGCCGACACCCGTCGGTGCCAACAGCAGCGATCGAGCCTTTTTCATCCACCACCGTGACGACCCATCCCGCGACCCCTTCATCGGGCTGCCAATCCGTAGCCGCGTCAACCAGGAATGGGTGATCACCATCAGCCGGCGGTTCAACGATGACCACGGCGAGTTCGCCGGCGTTGTCGCCATGACGCTTGGCGTGGAGAACTTCCTGCAGCTTTTCGGCAAACTGGATGTCGGCCATGACGGTGCCATCGGGCTGGCCTACACCGACGGTTCCATGCTGGTGCGCTACCCATTTCGGGAACAGGACATGGGGCGCAACTTTTCGAAGTCGCCCATCTTTACCAAGTATCTCGTTGACCAGCCAGCGGGCACCGCATCGTTCACCTCCAGCCTGGACGGCGTGGAGCGCCTCTATGCGTTTCGCAAGAGCGACAAGCTACCCCTGGTGACAACGGTCGCGCTGGGCAAGCAGGAAGCACTCTCGGCCTGGCGGCTCGAGGCGCTGCTGTCGTCACTGGTGGTCGCTGCGCTGCTGGCACTGATCGGGGCCATTGGCTGGCTGCTGATTCGCGCCATGAGCCGGCGCAGTGCGGTCGAAAGCGAGCTTCGACTGACCCAGCAGCAGTTGCTGGAGAGCAATCAACAACTCGAAAGCCTGGCGATGCACGATGCGCTCACGGGGCTTGCCAACCGGCGCTGCTTTGACGAGGCGCTGACCCAGGAAATCCGCACCGCCCATCGAAACGGCACCACACTGGCTTTGCTGATGATCGACATCGATCATTTCAAACGCTACAACGACACCTACGGGCATCCAGCTGGCGACGCCTGCCTGCAGCAGATGGCTGCCCTGCTCTCTTCCTGCATCCGCCGCCCTCGCGACCTGCTGGCGCGCTACGGGGGTGAGGAACTGGCCGTGATCCTGCCCGATACCGACACCGACGGAGCGGTCGTCGTCGCCAGGCTGATGCTCGAGCGCCTGGCCTTGCAACCTATCCCTCACGAAGGCAGCCCTTTCGGGCATGTGACCGCCAGCATCGGCATCGCCTGCGCCGACGGAACGGCCCTCGAAAGCCCGCCATCGCTGATTGAACGCGCCGACCGGGCGCTCTACATCGCCAAGCAGGCGGGCCGCAATCGCCTGCATGTCGACCGGGCGAAGGCATAAAGCCAATAACAAGGAATGTACAAATGCAATCTCATTTCGGCAAAGGCGTACTCTTTGCACTCTGCGCCGCTGCATTGAATGCAACGATCGGCGTACTCAGCAAAGTGTTGATGAACAGTGGATTCAGCTCCAGCAGCATCGCCCTGATAAAAACAGTCCTCTGTTTGCCGCACTGCTGGCGTTCGTGGTGCTCAATGAAGTACCGCGGGACACGTTGTACCTGGGGGCCGGGCTGATTCTCTTCGGCCTGTGCTTCTCCAATGAGCTGATCCGACTGGGCAAGAAAGCGCCACAGCCGTCCAAAGCATGAAACGCGTGCGAGCAAGCACCTCGAGGCATGCATGCTCGCACGGCCGCATTACCAGATCGCAATATCGTAGGTCAGGTAGATCCGGTTGCTGTCGCGTCCTCGGGAAAAGCCAGAGCGGTAGACGTAGTTGCGAAGCTTCACACCCAGACCTTTCACAGGCCCGGATTGCACCACATAGGCAAGCTCCACGTCACGCTCCCACTCGCTGAGCCCGGCATCAGCCGAGCGACCGTTGTCCCCGCTCAGGTAGCGCGCCATGAAGGTCAGCCCGGGGACACCGGCCGCAGCAAAGTTGTAGGCATAGCTGGCCATCCAGGTTTTCTCTTCCTCCTCGATGAACTTGCCGATGCCAACGTTACTGAACGAGTAGACCGTCGCGCCGCTGATGTATGGCAGCCCTGCCTCGCCGTCGAGCACCTGGTAACCGGCCCCGACAGTGTGCCCGGAGTGGGTATAGGACAGCTGCCCACTGAACATGTCATTGTCTATCTGACCACCATGAGCGGCCCCGCTGTCGCGGCTCTTGAAATAGCGCAAGTCGGTGGTCAATACACCGCCGGCCAACGGCAGGTCGTGGACCAGACCTAGGTAGTCCTGGCGATAGAAGTGTTCGAGCTGGCCGTGGAAATAGCTCAAGCGCAGCTGCTTGCTGGCGGTATAGTCGGCCCCGGCAAAGCTGAAATCGCCAGACTCGCTGCCACTGTAACCATCCAGGAACAGGCCGGTGCTGTCGGAGGAGTCCCGCTGCTTGAAACGGTCCAGGTGGCCGGCGGTCAGGGTCAGGCCATCGACATCAGTACTGGTCAGCTGCGTACCCTGGTAGGTCTGCGGCAACAATCGCGCATCGTTGTACACCAGCACCGGTGTCTTGGGCAGCAAGGTGCCATGCTTGACGATGGTCTGCCCCAGTCGCGCCTTGGCCGTCACACCGGCACTGGCGAACTCGTCCGCGGCACGGCCATCGTCATGCACCGGCAGCAAGCCGGTACCGCTGCGCCCGCGGCCCGAATCGAGCCGTACGCCTACAAGCCCCAGGGCATCGAGTCCCAGCCCCAGCGGGCCTTGGGTGAACCCTGATTGGTAGTCGAGCAGAAAACCCTGTGCCCATTCCACACGCTCGCTCTTTGCAGTTGCAGCAGCGCGGGCGCTCATGCCTTGTTCGTCGCGGAAGTTTTCGTTGAAGTAAACGTTGCGCAGCTGCAGCTTGAGCTTGCCGTCGTCGATGAATCCGGCAGCGCCGGCCACAGGCAGCCAGCCGCAGAGCAGGCCACAGGTGGCCCCACGGAAAACAGTTCGGGACATTTTCGATACTCTGTTGTTGTTCTTGGATGAGGTGGGCGCCAGCAGCGCCCGAGGCAGATCAGACGAAGAAGGACAAGGCACCCGTGACCAAGGCCAGTGCGGTGATGACCAGTGATGTCAGCACCGCCCATTTCACGGTGGCCTTCTGGAAGTCGCCGATGTCGCGATCGACCATGCCCACCAGCAGCAAGGTCGAGGCCACCAGCGGGCTCATCAGGTGCACCGGCTGCCCCAGCACCGAGGCGCGGGCGATTTCAACCGGGTCGATGCCGTAGGCGGCCGCAGCGTTGGCAAGGATCGGCACCACGCCAAAGTAGTAAGCGTCGTTGGACAGTACGAAGGTCAGCGGCATGCTGGTCAGCGCCACCACCAGCGGGAACCAGTGGCTCCAAGCCTCGGGAATCCAGTCGACCAGGGTCTGCGCCAGTGCATCGACCATCTTGGTGCCCGAGAAGATCCCCGCGAAGATGCCTGCGGCGAATACCAGCAGTACCACGGTCATGGCGTTGCCGGAGTGGGCGAGGATGCGTTCTTTCTGCAGATCCAGTTGCGGGTAGTTGATCATCAGCGCTGCGACGAAACCGATCATGAACAACAGAGCGGAGTGCATGACGCCCATCACCAGCGCCGTCATGACGGCAATCACCAGCACCAGGTTCACATACGCCAGGCGCGGGCGCTTGTGCGGGTTGTCGCCGAGGATTTCCTTGATGTAGCAGTTGCCGCCACCCGACTCCAGGGCGATGTTGCCGATGCGTCGGCGCTCGGCACGGCCCAGCAGGAAGGCGGTGAACACCACCCAGGCCGCACCGCCGATCACGGTCGGCAGCATCGGGATGAAGTACTCGGTCGCATCCAGCCCGAGCGCGGCAATGGCCCGGGTGGCCGGCCCACCCCAAGGGCTCATGCCACTCATGATGCTCAACGACAGCATGGATACCGTGGCCAGGATCATCGGGTTCATGCCGATGCGCTTGTACAGCGGCAGCATGGCTGCGCAGGTAATCATGTAGGTGGTGGTGCCGTCACCGTCGAGCGCCACCAGCAGCGACAGCAGCGCGGTACCGATGGCGATCTTGACCGGGTCGCCATTGACGCGCTTGAGGATCTTGCGGATCAGCGGGTCGAACAGGCCGGCATCGATCATCAGGCCGAAGAACAGGATGGCGAACAGCAACAGCGCTGCCGAGGGCGCCACCATTTTCAAGCCATCGAGCATCATCTTGCCCAGTTCAGGGGCGAAGCCACCGATCACAGCGAAGACAATGGGTACCACGGTGAGCGCAACGATTGGCGACAGGCGTTTGCTCATGATCAGGTAGGTGAAGGTCACCACCATGATCAGGCCCAGGAGTGCGAGCATGGTCTTTTCTCTTGTTTTTATTCTATCGCGGCCATCGACAAGGCAGACGGCCCCCTACCCCACTCGGCATCGCCAGGATGCTGAGTGGGATTCTAAGTCAACAATGGGAGATGGAAGAGGCTTTCAGCTGTGATGCCGAGGCTCGGCAGACCAGTCGGCCTGCGCAATATCCGCCTCGTCCGGTGCAGCCGGAATGCCGTTCAGGCGGCGCAGCAAGGTTTCCCGTTCACAGGCATTTTCCGACAGCGAGATGACCACGGTGGCCACGGCGTTGCTGGCCAGGCTGGTCAGGGCACGCGCCTCGGACATGAAGCGATCGATGCCGATCAGCAAGGCAAGCCCTGCCAACGGGATGTCGTGAATCACGGTCAAGGTCGAAGCCAGTGCAACAAAGCCACTACCGGTCACACCCGCTGCGCCTTTTGACGACAACAGCATGATCGCCAGCATCGTCACCGTCTGGCCCAGGCTCAGGTCGATGTTGCAGGCTTGAGCGATGAAGACTGCCGCCAACGACAGGTAGATGGCTGTACCGTCGAGGTTGAAGGAGTAACCGGTTGGCAATACCAACCCGACCACGCCTTTCTTGCAGCCCAATTTCTCCAGTTTCTCCAGCATGCGCGGCAGCACGGGCTCGGTGGACGAGGTGCCGAGCACCACCAGAAACTCCTCGCGGAAATAGCGCAGCAGCTTCCACAGGCTGAAGCCGTGAGCACGGCAGATACCACCGAGCACCACCAGCACGAAGAACGCACAGGCGATGTAGAGCGTACCGACCAGCTTGGCCAGTGCCCCCAGGGACGTCACGCCGTACTGCCCGACGGTAAAGGCCAGCGCACCGAAGGCGCCGACCGGGGCGAAGCGCATCAGGTAGCCAAAGATGCGAAACACCATGGTCGAGGCAGATTCCAGCACATCGAGTACCGGCTTGCCCTTCTCGCCCATGGACGACAGGGCAAAACCGCTGAGCACCGCGATGAACAGCACCGGCAACACTTCGCCCTTGTTGAACGCCCCGATGAAGGTGTCGGGAATGATGTGCATGAAGAAGTCGACCACGCTGAGCTTTGCCGCAGACGCGGCGTACTGGCCGAGCCCCGCGGTGCTTAGCGTGGCAGGGTCGATGTTCATGCCGACACCTGGGCGGAACAGGTAAACCGCTGCCAGGCCGATCATCAGGCTGATGACGGTCAATACCAGGAACAGCAGCAAGGTCTTGCTCATCAAACGCCCGAGGGAGCGCTTGTCGGTCATCCCGGCGATACCGGTGACGATGGTGCAGAAGACCACCGGCGCGATCATCATCTTGATCAGCTTGATGAACGCATCACCCAGGGGCTTGAGCGCAACGGCCTGTTGCGCCCAGAAGTGACCGACCACCACGCCCAGCAGGACGGCGCAGAGGATCTGGAAGTACAGCGATTTGGCGAGTCTCATGAGGCATCACCCATTGTTGAAATTGTGCGGATGCGCTTGTTGCGAATGTACAGGTCTGGACTACCGCCTGGGCCTACCCCGCCAACCTGCGGAATGTAGGCGCGTAAACGAAGCCTGAGAACAGCCGCCGGGCGGTTCGCACCACAGAGGCCTGAATCGTCTTGCCATCGGCGCCGCTGCGTGACAGCGCGACATCGATACCGCCGCTTGGGTGTTCCAGGCGTACCTCGGCCAGTTGCTCGGCGCCCTCGCCCAGCAGTTCGCCGATCACCGTACCTGGGCTGACGCAGGCAGTCGCCAGCCCTATCGCTCCGGTGATGGCCAAGGCGCGGTGGCAGTTGTGCGGCATGAAGTAGCGGACCTGCAACGTGCCGTCATAACGGGGCTTGGACACCAGAACAGGCTTGGGGATGACCATACCGCTGACATCACCCAGGCCCATGGCCTTGCCGGCTTTCAGCCGCAACGCCTCGAGGCGCTCGAGCAGTTCGCCGTTGGCGTCGAGTTCGGCCGGGGATTCCGAGCCGGTGACGCCCAGCTGGCTGGCCTCCACCACCATCATCGGCATGGCCATGTCGATGCAGGTGACCGCAACGCCGTCGATCACATCCTTGGCCTTGCCGGTCGGGAACAGCTTGCCGGTCTTGCTGCCGACCGCGTCGAGGAAGGTCAGGTGCACCGGAGCGGCAGTGCCCGGTACGCCATCGATCGCCGTGCGGCCTTCATAGCGCACGATGCCGCCGGGGGTTTCCACCAGCGAATTGACGAAAGTGCCGGTGTTGAGGTTGCGAATACGCACCAGCGTCTTGCCGTCCTGGCCTTTGACAAGACCTTGCTCGATGGCGAACGGGCCAACGGCGCACAGCATGTTGCCGCAGTTGGGCGCGGTATCGACCCGGCGCTGGGCGACCATGACCTGCACGAACAGGTAGTCGACGTCGGCGTCGGCATGCAGCGAGGGGCTGACAATCGCTACCTTGCTGGTCTGCGGGCTACCGCCACCGATGCCGTCGATTTCCAGTTCATGCCCGGAACCCATCAGGTTGATCAGCAATTCGTCGCGTTCGACCACATTGGCAGGAAGGTCCCATGCGTGGAAAAAGGGGCCCTTGGAGGTGCCACCGCGCATGAGTACGCAAGGAATTCGTTGCATGATTTCGCACTCTTGTTGATCAATGGACATCATTGATGCTGTGGACAAAAGATTGACAGGGATGGATAAATCAATCCAATGCAAATATCGTAGTTATTGTTCCGATTTGAGCATCAATACCGAACCCAATGCCAAGAGCGATCCGAGATGGAATATGAGCTGCAAGACATACGATCTTTCGTGAAAATCGCCGAACTCGGCAGCTTCCACGAAGCCGCAGAAGCGCTGCACCTGTCCCAGCCCGCCTTGAGCCGACGGATCAAGAAGCTCGAGGAAGGCTTGGGCACTTCGTTGCTGGAACGCACTACTCGTCGCGTCAGCCTGACCAGCGTCGGGCGTGACTTCCTGCCCAAGGCCAGGCGCCTGCTGGATGACTTCGAAGACTCGATCCTGAGCATTCGCGAACTCGCAGAACGGCAGACCGGTCAGGTAACCCTCGCCTGTATTCCGACTGCAGCGTTCTATTTCCTGCCGTCGGTGATCCGTGACTACAACGAGCAATACCCCAAGATCCGCATTCGTCTGCTGGACCTCAGTGCCAACGACGGGCTCGAAGCCGTACTGCGCGGTGAAGCCGATTTCGGCATCAACATGATGAGCGGCCAGCACCCGGACATCGAGTTCGTCTCCCTGGTACAGGAGCACTTCGTCCTGGCCTGCCGCAGGGACCACAAGCTGGCGAACCGTGAAGCCGTCACCTGGGCAGAACTGGCCGACTACCGCCTGATTGGCGTAGGCCGGCTTAGCGGTAACCGGATGCTGCTGGACCATGCCCTGTCCGGTCTCAACCTGCGGCCCAAGTGGTTCTACGAGGTTCAGCACCTGTCCACCTCGCTGGGCATGGTCGAGGCCGGGCTGGGCGTGTCGGCCATGCCCAGCCTGGCCATGCCCAGCGCCGACCACCCGACGCTGGTCAGCGTGCCGCTGATCGAACCCCAGGTAACCCGTACCCTTGGTTTGGTCTACCGCAGAGGGGCGTCGCTGTCGCCGGCAGCGGAGAAGTTCGTGTCGATCCTGCTGGACAAGTGGCCCAACCGCTGAACGAAATGCCTTGCTTCCGGCTCGGCACGGCGCGGGGGAAATACGGGCTGAGTTCATGGTTCACTCCCCGCCCAGGCCCAGCTTGTTGGGGCGGCGCTTCTCGATTGCAAACTTGAACAGTGCCGCGCTGCGGAACAGGCCATGGGCAAACTTGCCATAGGGCAGCGTGATGAACAGCGCCATCACCGTCCCCAGGTGAAGCGCCAGCACGATAGCCATCGCTGCGGTATCACGCAGCCCCAGCAAGGCAAGGCCTGTGGCGCTGACCAACAGCAGAAGCAGGATGAAGGCCCGGTCCATGGGGCGCTGGGCCACATCGCCCTGCTCCGGCGCCCTGCGCAGGTTCAGCGCCAGCAACCCGGCAGGCCCGACAATCAAGCCAATTCCACCCAGGGTTCCGAGCAACACCGGTGCGCTCAGCAGCGGGTACGGCGCCTGCTGGCCCAGCAGATAGTGATACCCGGTGGCGACCACCGTGGCGGCAAAGCACAGCATGAAGCCGTAGAAGGTGAAGTGATGGAAGCGACGGCGCCAGAGCGTGTAGCGATCATCGGCGTTGTTGCAACCTTGGCCGTGCCCGCCGTCCAGGTATTTCAGGGTCAACGCCGCGCTTGATGCCTCAAGCACAGCCCCTTTTGCCGGTTGCGCCAGCGCCTCGGCAGGCGAGACCGAACGCCAGAAGCGACGTACCGCCACCGCCAGAGCCAAGCCTGCAGCGACAAAGACGCAACCGAACATCAGCGCCAGGGTGTTGTGGGGGAAGATCGCATAGAAATTGCCCGCCAGCCGACCAGGTAGCAGCGTGCCATTGACCCACAACGCCAGCAGCAGGAACAGCGACAAGGCCACTGCCAAGGCACTGGCAACATAGGCGCCGTTGTGCCGATACAGCCGGCCGAACAGGGCCGGCCATGCGTACTCGGCGTAGGTCTGCCCGCGCACCTTGGCCATCGCCTGCGGCACGTTGACGGCGAATTCGTGGGGCTGAGCGTACTGGCAGGCATGCAGGCAAGCGCCGCAGTTGTGGCACAGGTTGGCCAGGTAATGGATGTCGGCCTTGCCGAACTCCAGCTTGCGGGTCATTGCCGGGAAAACTGCGCAAAAGCCCTCGCAGTAGCGACAGGCGTTGCATATCCTCATTTGCCGGTCCACTTCCTGCTCCTCGACGTTCAACACCGGGATCAGTTCGAGGGCCGGCCCGGCGGTGTCAGGCTGGCGTGGTTCAGGCAGTTGCGCAGTCATGGCGATTCTCTTTTTCTGGATGTTCGTAACCCGCCGCTGCAGCGGCGCTGGTCCCGGCGATACGGCCGAAAGCGGTGCCGATGGACATGCCGACACCTGCGGTGTAGCCCTTGCCCAGTACATTGCCCGCCATCATTTCACCGGCAACGAACAGGTTCGGGCTGGGGCGCCCGTCGAAATGGACGGCGGCGGTTTCATCGGTGCGCAGCCCCAGGTAGGTGAAAGTCACGCCAGGGCGCAGCGGGTAGCCGTAGTAGGGGGGCGTATCGATCGGGCGCGCCCAGTGGCTTTTCACCGGTTCTAGGCCAACGGTGTGGCAGTCGTCCAGCCGGGTGTGGTCGAAAGTGCCCACCTGGCAGGCTCGGTTGTAGGCATGCACGGTTTCGAGGAAGGCCTGCACAGGCAAACCAAGCAGGCCGGCCAACGCCTCAAGGCTATCGGCGGTGGCGCCCGGGAAAACCGGTGGCATGAAGCGCCCGAGGGCTTTCCGGTCGATGATCGAAAACCCCACCTGCCCTGGCTGATGCGCCACCAGCCGCCCCCAGATGGCATAGCGCTTGGGCCAGAAATCCTCGCCTTCATCGTAGAAGCGCTGGCCGTCGCGGTTGACCACCACGCCCAGCGACACACAATCGATGCGCGTGCAGATGCCGCCGTCGTATAGCGGTGCGCGGGCATCGATCGCCACCATATGTGCCTGGGTCGGGTCGCCAATCGTGTCGGCGCCCTGTTCGATCATGCGGCGCAACAGCACACCATCATTGAAACGCGTACCACGGATAAGGAAGTTGTCCGAAGGCCACTCCCCTCGCTCGTTCTGCCCCCACGCCTCGCGCAACCATTGGCGGTTGGACTCGAAACCACCGGCGGCAAGCACACAGGTACGCGCCTCGATGCGCTCGGCGGGGAGGTGTCGCCCCTGAACCTCGCGTGCCGGCACATGGGCCGCAACGAAGCGTCCGTCCCGCAGTTCAATGTCGGCTACCGGTGTGTCGTAGCGTATCTGTACGCCAAGGTTTTCGGCGCTGCGAAAGTAGGCATTGACCAGCGCCTTGCCGCCGCCCATGAAGAAGGCGTTGGTCCGTGCGGTGTGCAGTGCACCAGACAATGAGGGCTGGAAATGCACGCCATGCCGGCGCATCCACCCGCGACAGCTGGAGGATGCGCGAATCACCAGGCGCGCCAGCTTTTCGTCGGTCTGGCCACCGGTGACCTTCAGCAGATCCTGCCAGAACTCCTCTTCCGGGTACGCCTCGAGCAGTACGTCCTGGGGGCCATCATGCATGCACCGCAGGTTACGCGTGTGTTGTGAGTTGCCACCACGCCAGGCGCGGGGTGCGGCCTCGAGCAGCAGCACGCTGGCTCCGGCCTCTCGCGCCATCAGCGCGGCACAGAGGGCGGCATTGCCCCCTCCGATGACTAGCACATCGATCATTTCGCCTCCAGATCACGAAGAGCCGAATGTTCGGCTGCTCCTCGTGACCGGGGACTTTAATGAGCGCCCGCAGACCGCGAAACGCGATGGTCGGGGGGAGGCATTCAGTTTTTCTAAAGGGTCGGAGCAAGCGCCCTCGGCGCCTGGGTCAAAGCTGCCGTGCGCCTGGCCATCGGCCCTGCTCCACCTGCTCCCGGGCAACGTCCTGCAGTACGATCCGCGTCGCCAGCGCCGCCGGTGAGAGCTCGTCATCAGTCAGGCTGACAATCACATTGCGACGCTGCGCCAGGGCTTCGTCGACAGCAAACACGCGCAGGCCCGCCTGATGCGCACGGGCCACCGTCGCGCCGGGCTGGATGGTGGCGGCATGGCCCGCACACACGCAATCCATCAACAGCGACAAACCATCGACTTCCATGACGATGCTGGCCTCCAGCCCTGCCCGCTCGAAAATCGAGCGCAACGTCGTTCGCAGACCGTGTTGCGTGCTTGGCATAACCAACGGCAGCGTCGCGATCTGTTGCAACGTGAGCGACTCGCCCCAGCCGTCCTTGACCAGTGGCGCGGGAACCAGCACGAACAGCCGCTCCGTCAGAAGCGCCCGTACCTCCAGCCGCGGCCCCGTCTCTGCCTGGAACAGCACCGCCAGGTCGAGGTGCCGGGCATTGAGTTGGTTCATCAGATAACCAGACAGCATTTCCACCAGGTGCAGCCGGATGTCGGGATAGCGTTCGCGCATCCTGTCGATCAACGCCAAGCCAAGGATCGATGCAGTGGTCGGGGCCAGCCCCACGCTGGCATAGCCGCTCATGCGACCACTCTGTGCCGCCAGGACAGCATGCTCCGCCTGACGAAGCGCAAGACGCGCATGGTATTCGAAGGCCAGTCCGGCCGCCGTCGGCGCGACGCCGGTGCTCGAACGTGTCAAAAGTCGGGTACACAGCTCGCTCTCCAGCTTGGACAGCTGTTGGCTCAATGCCGAGGCGCCGACCCCAAGTTCGACCGCAGCCCTGCCAAGGCTGCCGTACTCCAGAACACTCAGGAAATAGCGAAGCTGACGTAATTCCATGCGAATCTCTTTCAACGATGGGGGCGGGCCTGGAGCATGTTAAACGTATTTGCACGGCCTTGATCGACAGAACGCTACCGTACCTTATCAAGTTGACAGGGACCCTGTAGGAGCGGCCTTGTGTCGCGAAAGGGCTGCAAAGCAGCCCCAGCAATTTCAACTGTTGCGCATCAAACCTGGGGCCGCTTTGCAGCCCTTTCGCGACACAAGGCCGCTCCTACAGGGATCGCGCCAGCTTTGGGAATTGAGCAAGGCCGTTGCTTTCACAAGGTGCGCAGAACAGATCCGGCGGCCTTGCAATACATTCGAAAATCCGTATATTCGAAAAAACATATACATTGAATACCGCCATAGGCACCAGCTGCCCGCCCCGAGAACGCCCATGACTGACTCGCTGACCCCGACCCAGGTCTTCAAATGCCTCGCCGACGAGAACCGCATTCGGATGATGCTGCTGATCACTCGCGAGGAAGAGCTGTGCGTCTGTGAACTGATCTGCGCCCTGGAAGAAAGCCAACCCAAGGTTTCTCGCCACCTCGCACAACTGCGCACCTGCGGCCTGCTTGAAGACCGCAGGCAGGGCCAATGGGTTTACTACCGCCTGCATCCAGAGCTGCCCGCCTGGGTACGCGATGTCCTGGTAACCACGCTGGAAGCCAATCGCGAATGGTTGAGCACCAGCGCCAAACGACTGGACACCATGGGTGACCGCCCTCAGCGCGTCGCTGCCTGCTGCTGACCACTGCCGAGAAAAAGGCATTTCTCGCATTGCCTTTCGAACAACCGGATGCCGCCCGGCTCAAGGCCGAGCTGGCGATCATCGGAACGCTCTGACGTTCAGGAGATACACCATGAGCAAAAGCCGGCTTTCATTCCTCGACCGCTACCTGACGGTCTGGATCTTCCTGGCCATGGGCCTGGGGATCGCTCTCGGCAGCCTGTTCCAGGGGTTGCCAGCGTGGCTGCACAGTCTGTCGGTGGGCTCGACGAACATCCCCATCGCAATCGGCCTGATCGTCATGATGTACCCGCCATTGGCGAAGGTGAAATACGAGGAGTTGCCACAGGTCTTCAAGGACAAGCGCATCCTTGCCCTGTCGCTGATCCAGAACTGGGTGATCGGCCCGGTGCTGATGTTCGGGCTGGCAGTAGTGTTCCTTTCCGACAAGCCCGAGTACATGACCGGCCTGATACTCATCGGCCTGGCGCGTTGCATCGCCATGGTGCTGGTATGGAACCAGATCGCCGGCGGCAATAACCAGTACGTGGCCGGCCTGGTCGCCTTCAACAGCATTTTCCAGATCCTGTTCTTCAGCGTGTACGCCTGGATCTTCCTGGGCCTGCTGCCGCCACTGTTCGGCCTGGAAGGTAGCGTCATCGAGACCAGCTTCCTCGATATAGCCCAATCGGTGCTGATCTACCTGGGCATCCCGTTCCTGGCCGGTTTCCTGACTCGCAAGACCCTGATCAGCCGTAAAGGCGCCACCTGGTACCAGGAGCACTTCATTCCGAAAATCAGCCCGCTGACCCTCGTGGCGTTGCTGCTGACCATCGTTGCCATGTTCAGCCTGAAAGGCGACATGGTGCTGCAACTACCGCTGGACGTGCTGCGCATCGCCATCCCGCTGACCATCTATTTCGTGGTGATGTTCTTCATCAGCTTCTGGATGGGCAAGCTGCTGGAGGCCGACTACCCCCGCACCACTGCGCTGGCCTTCACTGCGGCAAGCAACAACTTCGAACTGGCCATTGCGGTGGCCATCGCCACCTTCGGCCTCGCCTCGCCGGTCGCATTTGCCACCGTCATCGGGCCCTTGGTGGAAGTGCCGGTACTGATCTCGCTGGTTGGCGTGGCCTGGTGGCTCAAGCGTCGCTGGTTCGATCAGCCATCTGGCGCCTTCTCCCAGGAGTGAAACCATGACCGAACACCCCATTCCCAACATCGACAACGACCTGGTCGATGTGCCGACAGCCGAGAAACTGGCGATCGAGCAACAGTCCACCCACAAGCCTCGCATCTTGCTGCTGTACGGCTCGACCCGCGAACGCTCCTTCAGCCGCCTGCTGACCGAAGAAGCCGCCCGCCTGCTGGAGCACTTCGGTGCCGAGACGCGAATCTTCAACCCGTCCGGCCTGCCATTGGCGGATGACGCGCCCGATGACCATCCGCTGGTCAAGCAGCTGCGTGACCTGGTGCTCTGGTCGGAAGGCATGGTCTGGTGCTCCCCGGAACGTCATGGCGCGATGACTGGTGTGTTCAAGTCGCAGATCGACTGGATCCCCCTGAGCATGGGCGCCGTACGGCCGACCCAGGGCAAGACCCTTGCGGTCATGCAGGTATGCGGCGGTTCGCAGTCGTTCAACGTGGTCAACCAGTTGCGCGTGCTTGGCCGCTGGATGCGCATGTTCACCATCCCCAACCAGTCGTCCGTACCCAAGGCCTACCTGGAGTTCGACGAAACGGGCCGCATGAAACCGTCCCCGTACTACGACCGTGTCGTCGATGTCATGGAAGAGCTGGTGAAGTTCACCCTGCTGTTGCGCGACCGCGCCGACTACCTCGTCGACCGCTACTCCGAGCGCAAAGAGTCGGCCGAGGAACTGTCCAGGCGTGTCAATCAACGATCCATCTGAATCACAACTCGAGAACAAGACCATGGCAATCAAAGTAGGCATCAATGGGTTTGGCCGTATCGGTCGCCTGGCGCTGCGCGCGTCCTGGGGCTGGCCGGAATTCGAATTCGTCCAGATCAATGACCCGGCCGGGGACGCCGAGACCCACGCCCACCTGATCAACTTCGATTCGGTCCACGGCCGCTGGCAGCGTGAAGCCGGGGCAGAAGGCGACTCGGTGGTGATCGAGGGCAAGCGCATCAAGGTCACCGCGAACAAGAACATTGCGGACACCGACTGGTCGGGCTGCGACCTGGTCATCGAGGCCAGCGGCAAGATGAAGTCGGTAGCGGTGCTCCAGGCCTACCTGGATCAGGGCGTCAAACGCGTGGTGGTCTGCGCTCCGGTGAAGGAGAAAGGCGCGCTGAACGTGGTGATGGGCGTCAACCAGCACCTGTTCGACCCGGCGCAGCACCGTATCGTCACCGCCGCTTCCTGCACCACCAATTGCCTGGCCCCGGTGGTCAAGGTGATTCACGAGAACCTGGGCATCCGCCACGGCTCGATCACCACCATCCACGACCTGACCAATACCCAGAGCATCCTCGATACGCCACACAAGGACCTGCGTCGTGCCCGTGCCTCGGGCATGAGCCTGATCCCGACCACCACAGGCTCGGCCACCGCAATCGCCGAGATCTTCCCTGAGCTGCGCGGCAAGCTGAATGGTCACGCTGTGCGTGTACCGCTGGCCAACGCCTCGCTCACCGACTGCGTGTTCGAGGTGGAGCGTGAGACGACGGTTGACGAGGTCAATGCGCTGCTGCAAGCCGCTGCCGAAGGGCCGCTCAAGGACATCCTGGGCTACGAAGAACGCCCTCTGGTATCCATCGACTACCGCACCGATCCACGGTCTTCGATCATCGACGCGCTGTCCACCATGGTGGTCAATGGCACCCAGGTGAAGATCTACGCCTGGTACGACAACGAGTGGGGCTACGCCAACCGTGCAGCTGAACTGGCACGCTTGGTCGGCACGGCGGAGTAACCGGCGATCATGAAGGCGTTGTCAGCCCTGTCTGCGGAAGTGCGTCAGTACCTGCTGGTTACCGGCAACTACTGGGCCTTCACTCTCACCGACGGCGCATTGCGCATGCTGGTGGTACTGCACTTCCATTCGCTGGGCTACACGCCGCTGCAGATTGCGGCGCTGTTCCTGTTCTACGAAGTGTTCGGCGTGATCACCAACCTGGTGGGCGGCTACCTCGGCGCCCGTCTGGGGCTCAACCGCACCATGAACATCGGCCTGGGCATGCAGGTGCTGGCCTTGCTGATGCTCACGGTGCCGGCAGCCTGGCTGACAGTGCCCTGGGTGATGGCGGCACAGGCGCTGTCCGGCATCGCCAAGGACCTGAACAAGATGAGCGCCAAGAGCTCCATCAAGCTTCTGGTGCCGGACAGCCAGCAAGGCACCCTGTACACGTGGGTAGCCATTCTCACCGGTTCGAAAAACGCGCTAAAGGGTGTGGGCTTCTTCCTTGGTGGTGCCCTGCTCGCCCTGCTCGGCTTCACCCTGGCGGTGCTGGCCATGGCGGCGGTACTGGCATTGATCTGGATCGGCAGCCTGATCCTGCTGAAGAAGGACCTGGGCAAGGCCAAGGCCAAACCGAAGTTCCGCGACATGCTGTCCAAGAGCCGGGCCATCAACATTCTCTCGGCCGCACGGCTGTTTCTCTTTGGCGCCCGTGACGTCTGGTTCGTCGTGGCATTGCCGGTGTACCTGAGCACGGCTTTTGGCTGGGACTTCTGGCTGGTCGGCGGCTTCCTGGCTGCATGGATAATCGGCTACGGCATCGTCCAGTCGCTTGCGCCCCACATCACTGGCAAGAAACGCGGCCATGTGCCCGACGGTCGCGCAGCCTTCATCTGGGCGATCGCCCTTGCCGGGCTGCCGGCGCTCATCGCCCTGGGCCTGTCGGCTGGCTGGTCGGCGCAGGTGGTGCTACTGGGCGGGCTGATGCTGTTCGGCGTGCTGTTCGCCGTGAATTCGTCGCTGCACAGCTACCTGATCGTCAGCTATGCCAAGGAAGACGGGGTATCGCTGGATGTGGGCTTCTATTACATGTCCAACGCGCTAGGGCGGCTGGTCGGTACGCTGCTTTCCGGTTGGGTATTCCAGGCTTACGGGCTGGGAGCCTGCCTGTGGATCTCCACAGCGTTTGTTCTGCTGGCTGCCCTGATTTCTATCGCATTGCCAAGGCATGCTGGCGGGGTGCTCCAGGCTAGCGAAGAGAAAAGGTAAAGGGGTGATCCACAGCTGCCCACAATCGATCCTTGGCTGTCGTGCTGCCCAACAGAAATCATTGTGGGAGCGGATTCACCCGCGAACACCGGCACAGCCGGTGCCATCCACCGCGGCGCCTGCTTCGCGGGTAAACCCGCTCCCACAGAGTACGCGTCGCGCTTACAAAATCAGTTAGACCCAGCGCGGACACTGATCCACGCTCTGTTGCTTGTAACGGCCTCTTCGCAGCACAAGGCTGCTCCTACAAAGGACGCATCAGACGAGCGATATTTGTTCTCTGCGCGACAGCGCAGCCCAAAGGGGCTGGGCAATCTTCCTCGGGAATATCACCAGCCTTCATGCATGCGCTGTACCTGTGGGAGCCGCGCTTGCCGGCGATGGGCCGCGAAGCGGCCCCGGTTACAGATGACGGAATGCCTTTGCGCATGGGACAGCGTCGCACACCGTGCTGACGGTGTTCGCCCACAGCATGATGGGCACCGTTCAACCCGCCTACCCTGCCTCCCTGCCAAAGGCGTAATCCTTGAAAACTAACCACCCGGTCCCATGGGAGCACTGCACATGCCTATCGACTTCAGGCCCGCTCAAGCCTCGGACGCGCACGATATTGCGCGCTTCTTTCAACTGACATCGGAGGGCATGGCCGATTACATATGGAGCAAGCTTGCCGCTCCTGGAGAAGCATTGCTGAGCGTCGGTGCGTCTCGCTATGCCAGGGAACAGGGCGACTTTTCCTACAAGAACTGCCTGATGGCCACTTTCGAAGGGCGTGTCATCGGCATGATGCATAGCTATGCCTTGCGCGAGACCCCTGACAGGCCTGTCGAGGCAGACCCGGTCCTCGCGCCTTATTCCGACATGGAAATACCCGACACCTTGTACATATCCAGCCTGGCCCTGGATGAGGCCTGGCGCAGCCAGGGGCTGGGCGTCCAGTTTCTTCGCCACGCCCAGCAGCGCGCCGAGGAGTCTGGCCTGAATGGGCTATGCCTGATCGATTATGCAGAAAACCACGGTGCACGCCGCTTCTACGAACGTCACGGTTTTCAAATTGTTAAAACCTGCCAGATCGTTCCGCACCCGATGCTGGGCGTAACCGGTGAAGCCTATTTGATGTATCGCCCTAACCACAACGTGCTCGAGAAAAAACCATGAACAAGAAACTGACCGTGTTCCGCGAACTGGATATCCAACCGATACGCGACCTTCCCTTTTTTGAAGAGGTGGTGGAAGGCACCCCTCATACGCTGACGTCCAAGTACTATCACGATGAACAGCAAGGTCGCATTTCCGGAGAATGGGAAGCCAGCACCGGAGCGTGGCGCATTGACTACAAGGTTTGGGAGTTCTGCCATGTCCTGAGTGGATGCTGCGTCATCGAGCTTGAGGGTTGCGCCCCCGTCAAACTGGCCGCTGGCGACACGTTCATCATCGAACCGGGCGCCAAGGGCAAATGGACCGTGCTGGAAGACATGAAAAAGAACTTTGTGATCCTCTTGCCAGCGAACTAGGCACGGCAGGCCACAACAGCCCTCTGCCTCACGGCTGCGCTGTCGCGCATGCAACAGAGCCATTGTGGGAGCGGCCTTGTGACGCGAAAGGGCCGCAAAGCGGCCCCAAGCAGGTAAAGAAAACAGCGTAACCGCCTCGGCGGGTCAGTCGTCGTGGCGGTGTTTGTTGCGCCAGCCGTAGTGATTGCCACGGTCGTGGCGGTGACGACGCCAGCCCCGATCATCGTCATCGTCGTCATAATCACGATAGCGATGCCCGCTATCGTCATCGTATTCCCGGCCCATGTGGTTGCCCAAGGCACCGCCCACACCGCCACCGGCTGCTGCGCCGATCATGCTGCCAGTGGTGCCGCCCATCTGGCGACCCACCACGTTACCGCCAGCTGCACCCAGTGCGCCGCCGATGGCCGCCTCGCCACGGCTGTGCTTGTCGGCACCCACCGCACCACCGGCCGCGCCACCCAGGCCGGCGCCGATTGCCGAGCCGGTGCTGCCGCCGATCGACTGGCCGACGACCGAGCCCAATACTCCACCCAATGCGCCACCTATACCTGCTTCGGTATTGCCGCCTGCCGACGCAACGCCGCTCAGCAGGCCAAGTGACAACAAGAGAATCGAGGAGTACTTCATATGTGAAAGCCTCAGAGGGATACGGAGGCGATCCTGAGGCTCTGCACAGGGCCTTACAATGGAAATCCGACGAGTGACACGACTTGGAAAAATTCTCCAAGTTACTGTTTTCCCGACGGAAACTTTAGGGATTTTCGCTGGTCACAGGCTGATTGCGAAAGGCCTTTCCAGTGTCGCGCTGGATGCTACCTGCTGGCCTTGTAGGAGCGGCCTTGTGTCGCGAAAGGGCTGCGAAGCAGCCCCAGCAACTTATGCGTCTGCGCCGAAACCCTGGGACTGCTTCGCAGCCCTTTCGCGACACAAGGCCGCTCCTACACAGCGATAAGTCCTGCCCCGTCAGCCGTGCCTGTCCTCCACAAACACTACTTTTCTACCCCAAAGCTTGCGCAACCCAAACCACTGGATCAACAAGGTGAAAAGTGCGCCGAGCAAAGCCAAGGCCATGTCCTTTTGCGCATCCCAAGGGTCTTGCTGGGTCGCGAGAAAGGCTTGTGCCCGGTCATCGCCCAGGTATTGGCCGCCTATCCACTCCAGCAGTTCGTACAGCGCCGATGTCGCAAGCACGAAAGAAACAGTGCACAACGCCAACCAGCCGCCCCGCAACAGGGCCTGGCGCTGGAGCAGTTCCCTGATCGGCAAGACGAACAGAAGGCCGTAGCTCAGATGCACCAGACGATCGAACTGGTTGCGTTGCCAGCCCATCCAGGTATTTAGAGAGTGATCGGTAAGCGCACGCAGCCAAGCGTCATAGGGAACCTTGGCATAGGTGAAATGCGCGCCTAGCTCATGAATCGCCAGCATCACCATAATTGCCAGGTAGGCATGCCGCGAAAAGCGCCAATAGCGGCTGGTTGCAGCCAAGGTGAGCAGGAGTGCCAGCGGCAAAACGTTTTCCAGCCACCAATCTGCACGGTCATGCGGCGCAACCCCCGAAGCAAGCACCATCAACGTGGCCGATGCCAGCAAGCCCGCAACCTGCCTTGGCGTGGCCGACGGGGCAAAGCTTGTTTGCGACGCTGGATTATTGTTCATGGCTTTACGCTCGGCTTGAGCACGGTTGAGCCTGACAGGGCAGCTAAAGTTTCCTCCGGTAGCTGTTTTCAGCTGATGCCATGTCACCCCAACGACTTCGTTACCTTGGCTGGCGCCGATGGCACTGAAACTTGCCACTGGATGATTCCACCTGAACTTTACCTCCCCCCTTGGCTTCCCCTGCATAGACCACCCGGACCCGCCACTGCAGGAGATGAACCAATGAGAGCACTGACATACCACGGAAGCCAGGACGTCAGGGTCGACAATGTCCCCGACCCGATCATCCAGGACGAGGACGACATCATCCTTCGGGTCACCGCTACCGCCATCTGCGGCTCCGACCTGCACCTCTACCATGGCAAGATTCCACAGACCGAGCCGGGTGATATCTTCGGCCACGAGTTCATGGGCATCGTCGAAGATACCGGCCGCGGGGTGACCAACCTGCAGGTCGGTGACCGCGTGGTGATTCCCTTCGTGATCGCCTGCGGCAGCTGCTTCTTTTGCCAACTCGACCAGTTTGCCGCTTGCGAAACCACCAACACCGGCCGCGGTGCAATCATCAACAAGAAAGGCATCCCGCCCGGGGCCGCACTGTTCGGCTATAGCCATCTGTATGGCGGCGTGCCCGGCGGCCAGGCGGATTTCGTGCGGGTGCCCAAGGCCAACGTCGGCCCGTTCAAGGTGCCTACCGCACTGCCGGACGACAAGGTGCTGTTCCTCTCGGATATCCTGCCAACAGCCTGGCAGGCCGTTACCAATGCGCAGGTCGGCCCCGGCTCGACAGTAGCCATCTATGGCGCCGGGCCAGTCGGCCTGCTGAGCGCAGCCTGCGCGCGCATGCTGGGCGCCCAGACCATTTTCATGGTCGACGACAATGACTACCGCCTGGCGTTCGCTCGCGACGCCTACGGCGTGGTGCCGATCAACTTCGAGCAGGATGATGACCCGGCAGACAGCATCATCCGCCTGACCCCAGGCATGCGCGGCGTGGACGCCGTCATCGATGCGGTCGGTTTCGAGGCCAAGGGCAGTACCACCGAAACAGTACTGACCACGCTGAAGATCGAGGGCAGCAGCGGCAAGGCGCTGCGCCAGAGCATCGCCGCGGTGCGCCGGGGCGGCGTGGTCAGCGTGCCTGGGGTCTATGCGGGCTTTATCCATGCGTTCATGTTCGGTGATGCCTTTGACAAGGGCCTGACATTCAAGATGGGCCAGACCCACGTGCAGAAATTCCTTCCTGAACTGCTCGAACATATCGAGGCCGGGCGCCTGGAACCGGAACTGATCGTCACCCACCGTCTGGCCCTGGAAGAAGCGGCGTTAGGTTACAAGTTGTTCGACCAGAAGCAGGACGACTGCCGCAAGGTCATCCTAGTGCCGGGCGCTGCCGCCGGTACATTGGGACCTGACCATGCATTCGGGGGGCGATGATCGAACTGCCCATGACTCATTGAATTAGCAGGGAACCTGTGGGAGCGCCTTTAGCCGCGAACACCGGCGCAGCCGGTGCCATGCACTGCGTTGGATTCTTCGCGGCTAAAGCCGCTCCCACAGGTTACGCGGACCGCTTGCGTTGCGTTTCATCACGAGCTGTTTTCTGCGCAGTGGAATCATGGGACGTGCCAGTTGACCCATCAGGACGCTGCGCATCATTGTCCCGTTCCTCTTCACCTTGGGTTCCGCTGCGAGGTGTCTCCGATCCTTTCTTCATTTCCCCTCCTACCCCTTGCTATGTTCAGGCGACGACGGCCCGGTACCGCGTTTGATTCCACGCGGCCCAAGCACGCCCCAGATGGCAAGGCCGACAATGGGCAGCGCCAACAGCAACAGTGCCCACATCGCCTTCGTCACATCGCTCTTGTCACTGCGGAAAACACTGACGATGGCCCACAGATCGAGCAACACAATGATCGCCGCCACAGCGATCCAGAAATACGTCACAGGCTCGGTCATGATCGCTTCTCCTCTGCTTGTTCCGGCAGCAGCGCGAGGTCCGCACCGCCGCCCTCCTACCTAGAGGAAGCCGGCAAGCGGAACAAAGTTCAGGAAGCTTTCCCCGCCATTGATCGGTGGCACAAGCAATGAACCAATCCCGCAGGAAACACGTCCACCACAAGACAATGCACGAGTGACTATCCATGACGACCGACCCCGTACTCGAGGCCCTTGATTACCTCAAGGCCCACAAGCTGGTACTGACCACCGCAGAATCGTGCACGGCCGGTGCCATGGTTGCGCTGCTGGCAGCAGTGCCGGGGACCGGCGAGGTACTGGAAAGCGGCTACGTGGTGTACTCGCCCAGTGCCAAGAAACGTCTGCTCGGCGTCAGCCCGCAGACTATCGAACGCTACGGCCTGACCAGCGAGGCGGTCGCCTGGGAGATGGCGCTCGGCGCATTGAAAGACAGCGACGCCACCGTCGCCATCGCCAGCACGGGTGTCGCCGGGCCGGAGCCGCAGGGTGCCATCGCCCCGGGCACGGTGTGCTTTGCCTGGGCCTTTGCCGGCGAGCCCTTGGCCGTGTTCACTCGCAGCCAGCGCTTTTTTGGCGAGCGCGCGGAGGTAATCCGCCAGGGCGCGCTCTTCGGCTTGTCGCACCTGGCCCATTACCACCAACGCTGGCTGCGCGGTGAGCGCGCCTGAGGGCTACGTGAGGGGCTACGAGCATGGACGAAGACGAGCTGGCTTCAAGGCACCACCCCGTCGAAGAAGACATGCGAATGCAGCAGCGGGTCTGGCGTTTCGAACGGGTGGGATGGTACGCGCTGGTGCTGGTCGTGCTGCTGGGCCTGGCCGGGTTGTTCGGCAACGGTCCGCTCAGTGACGCCCAGGTCATGAGCGAGGACGGCCGGGTGCATGTGGAGTATCAGCGCCTCAGCCGCAGCGGCACCACCGACAACCTGCGCATCACGGTTCGCGGTACTGCCGGGGAGCCTGTGATGTTGTTGCTCGGGGGGACCCTGCTACGCGAAGCCAGCATCGAAACGCTGCAGCCAGAGCCGCAAGTGTCGCGTTCCCATGGCAGGTCGCTTCTGCTCCAGCTCGGCACCAGCAAAGAGGGTATCGCCACCCTCTACCTCACCCTGCGCAGCGAATACGTCGGTACTCTCGAAGGTGTTGTCAGCGCGGGCCCGGACAGCACAGTGCATTTCTCGACCTTTCTTTACCCGTAGGAGCGCGACATGGACTCCATTCTCCGTGCGACAGGCATGTACATCGCGCTGATGCTGCTGTTTCGCGTGGCTGGCAGGCGCTCGCTGGCAGACTTGACCACCTTCGACTTCGTCCTGCTGCTGATCATCGGCGAAGCAACCCAGCAGGCATTGCTCGGCGAGGACTTCTCGTTCACCAACGCCATGCTGGTGATCGCCACACTGATCGTCCTGGATGTCGGCCTTTCGCTGGCCAAGCTCAACTCCAAGCGCCTGGCCCGGCTGGTCGACGGCCACGCGACACTGGTCGTGGATCACGGGCGCTTTCTCCACCACCGAATGCGGCGGGCACGGCTGACCGAAGACGACATTCTCGAATCGGCGCGGGACAGCCAGGGCATCGAAAGCGTCGGGCAGATCAAGTTCGCCATCGTCGAGCGCAACGGCAAGATCTCGATCATCCCGCAGGAGTGACCCTGTCGCACCGGTGCAACCTGCGTGGTTCCTTGTGGGTGCAGCCTTCGCGAAACCAGTACGTTGATCATCCGCTTTGAACCTTGGCGCGCGGGCCCTACTCCATCGAAGGCAATCGTGATTTTTCCAGCCCCTAAGAGGTGTTGCATGAACGCTATCGATTTGTTGATCCAGGACCATGAACTGGTGAAGAAGCTGCTGGAGGAACTGTCCTCCACCACTGAGCGCGCAGTGAAGAAGCGCGCCGAGTTGCTCGAACGCATCAAGCAGGAAGTAAGCATCCACACCGCCCTGGAAGAAGAGCTCCTGTACCCGGCCATCAAGCAGGCCGGCGGCAAGGAAGAAGCGAAGATGTATTACGAAGCCAAGGAAGAGCACCGCACCGTCGACTCACTGGTGCTGCCGGACCTGCTGCAAACCGAGACCGGTACCGTCGAGTTCGCCGGGCGGGTCAAGGTGATGAAGGAACTGTTGGAACACCATATCGAGGAGGAAGAAAGCGAGCTGTTCCCGACCGCCCGCAAGCTGCTGGGCAAGCAGGAACTGGATGAGCTCGGCCAGGCCATGGAAGCGCAGAAGAAACTGCTCAAGGGCGAACAGCGTGCCGCGTGATGGAGGCCTGGATCGACTTTCTTGAATGGCCCGCCATGGTCCTGACGGTACTTGCCGCCTGGTGCATCGGCTCACGGCGCCCAGGCCGGCGCAAGCTGGGTTTCTGCTGCTTCATTGCCAGCAACGTGCTGTGGGCCGCCTGGGGGTGGCAGGCGCAAGCCTGGGCGCTGATCCTCCTCCAGGGCTGCCTGTGCGCCATGAACCTGCGAGGCTGGAAGAAAAACACTGCCGTGGAGTCGGGCTGAAAGCCCGGTTTCATGCCTGAAAGCCCAACGGCGAGGAGCCAGACCATGATCGAACCCAACACACCCGACCCGTACGTGGACGAAGTACCCCACAACCCAGGCGAGCCTGTGCCTGAACAGGAGCAGGAAGCGCCCGACTGGCCCGAAGGCCAGGTGCCGCCGGAGGAGCAGTCCGACGGCTGAGGCTCACCTAACGAGTGGCGTTGCCTGCTTCGCCGGCAATGCCGCTCCCCCAGTCACCCAATCCTGCGCAAGGAGGCAAGTGTCTCATGAGTGATCGCATCATCGCCTTGTTCACCGATACCACATTGTTCGGAGTTTCCGTTCTCAATTTGTTGCTGGCACTGACGGTAGCGCTGCTGACATTCCTCGTGGCGCGGGCGGCCATCAGTTTCATGCTGCATCGGGTCAGGCGCTGGTCCGAGCGTGACGGCGCGCTCAGCCAGGTGCTGGCCAAAGTGCTCGCCGGGACCAGCAATTTTCTGCTGTTCCTTGCCTCGCTGTTGGTGGGCCTGAGCATGCTCGACCTGCCCGAGCGCTGGCTGACCCGGGTCGGTAGCCTGTGGTTCGTGGTCGCGGCATTGCAGATCGGGCTGTGGGCCAACCGCGCCATCGGCCTGGGCCTGAGTCGCTACTTCGCCCGGCATCGCACCGACGGTTTGAACCAGGGCAGCGCGCTGGCCACGCTGTCGGCATGGGGCGCGCGGGTGCTGTTGTGGTCAGTGGTGCTGCTGGCGATGCTGTCCAACCTGGGCGTGAACATCACCGCCTTCGTCGCCAGCCTGGGGGTAGGCGGTATCGCCGTTGCACTGGCAGTGCAGAACATCCTCGGCGACCTGTTCGCCTCGCTATCCATCGCCGTCGACAAACCGTTCGAAGTGGGCGATTTCATCGTCATCGGCCCGCTGGCCGGCACGGTGGAGCACGTGGGGCTGAAGACCACACGCATCCGCAGCCTGGGCGGCGAGCAGATCGTCATGGCCAACGCCAGCATGATCAGCAGTACCATCCAGAACTACAAGCGCCTGCAGGAACGACGGATCGTGTTCGAATTCGGCCTGTCCTACGACACGCCAACCGAGGCCGTGAAGAAAGCACCCGCCATTGTCGAGGAAGCGATCAGGGCACAGCAGCAGGTGCGCTTCGACCGTGCCCACCTGCGCGGCTTCGGCAAGGAGGCGCTGGAATTCGAGTGCGTGTATATCGTCAAGGACCCCGGCTACAACCTGTACATGGACATCCAGCAAGCGATCAATTTCCACCTGCTCGAGCGCTTCTCGAAGGTGGGTGCAAAATTCGCCGTACCGGTACGCGCGATCAAGGTCACGGCCTTGCCAGAGGAATCGAAGCGCGGGCCTCAAAGTATTCACGTGGGGTAACCCGCCCCCGTGCATGTCAGCGCTCGAAGCATTCCGTCGCTTTCACGGCACGGCCGTGGGTAATGCAGGCCGAACAGAAGGTGACCAACCCGCAACGGAGTATCGCCATGAAGATCATGAAGCCTCATTCGTTACTGCTCGCGCTGTACCTGGGGGTCAGCGCACCTGTGGTGCTGGCAGCCACCGACCTGAACGATCAGCGTGCTCCTGGCACGCAGCCGCATGACAGTGGGCACATGAACGGCCAAGGCGGAGCGACCGGCTCCGGCACGCCTGCGGATGCCATGGGGTCGGGCTCTGGCGGCACCGATAGCAATGATACTGACAATACCGGTGGCGATGGCACTACCGACCGATCGGGTAGTGACAGCAATGGATCGGAACGCGGCAACGGGACAGGAAGCTCCGGTGGTTCGGGCTCCAGCGGTAGTTCCGGTAGTTGAAGGTTCGCTCGAACTGCCCTACGGCCGACGACGCGTGCTCAGCTCGATCCAGACTGGTGCATGGTCGCTGGCCTTGGGTTCGTTACGCACCCAGGCATCGACACCAGCCCGCTTCAGGTAAGGCGCGAGCTCGGGGTTGAGCAGCAGGTGGTCGATACGCAACCCGGCGTTGCGGGCCCAGTGGTTGCGGAAATAATCCCAAAAGGTATAGATGCGTTCGTCCGGATACAGATGACGAATGGCATCGACCCAGCCTTGATTCAGCAGTTTCTGGTAGCACGCACGTGATTCGGGCTGCAGCAGCGCGTCCTTCATCCAGGAGCGCGTGTTGTAGATATCCATGTCGGTAGGCACCACATTGAAATCACCCGCCAGCACCGCGGGATGACCACTGTCATGCAGCCCTTTCACATGGGCGATCAGGCTTTCGAACCAGCGGAGCTTGTAATCGAATTTCGGCCCCGGTTGCGGGTTGCCGTTCGGCAGATACAGGCATGCCACCAGCACGCCCTGCACCGCTGCCTCGAGGTAGCGGCTCTGGTTGTCGTTTTCCATGCCAGGCAGGCCACGACGTACTTCCAGCGGTTCGCTGCCCCGCGCCAGAATGGCCACGCCATTCCACGAAGGCTGCCCTTGGTAGAGGCAACCATAACCCGCCGCTTCGAGCGCCTGGCGAGGAAACTGCTGATCCGCCGCCTTGAGTTCCTGCAGGCAGGCGATGTCGGGCTTTTCCCGCTCCAGCCAGGCCAGTAGTGCCGGCAGCCGGCTACGAATGCCGTTGATGTTGAACGTGGCAATCTTCAGCGCTTTCATGCGTCTGGGTCGCTGACGTGGGCCTGCACGGCATCTTCCAGAGCACGCACATGGGCGTCATCGGCCAATGCCTTGAGTGCCAGCCAGTCGTCCCAATCGATGGCGCCATCGTCACGCAAAGCCTCGGCGGTGCGCAGCAGTTCATGGTGGTAGGCATCCGGCGACTCACGCCGGTAACTGATGTCGTCATACTGGGCGTACCAGGCCTCAAGCTCAGGGATGCTGCGTTCAATGCTCATAAGGGAGCCCTCACGGTGTCCTTTGCATTAAGAGCCTCAACCATGCAGCGACGTTCAAATCCGAGTATCGAGTCGCGAACGGAAATCACCATCGCCACCACGCTGCAACGAGCGCAAAAAACCAATGCAGGCGGCCTGCCGCCTGACGGCGGGCAGCTGCTACCCGCGATATTTCTATTGGTTCGCGCCTGAGCCGTCAGCGGATGGGGAGAACAGCACATAACTCATTGAATTAACGGGGACTTTGTGGGAGCGGCTTTAGCCGCGAACACCGGCGCAGCCGGTGCCATGCACCGCGTTGGATTCTTCGCGGCTAAAGCCGCTCCCACAGGGTACGCGCACTGTTTGCGGATTCAGTTCTCTACGCGACAGCGCAGCCCAAAGGACCGGGCGATATCCCACAGAACTGCGCGGGACCTTGTGGGAGCGGGCGCGCCCGCGAAGAGGCCAGATCAGGCGACACATCACTTCGGGCCTTTACCAACCGCCAGTCGAACCGCCCAGACGCTGCGCATGAAACGAGCTCGCCGCGAACCAGGTTTCCCGGTTCGCGGCGTAATTGAAGCGTTATTCAGGCAATCAGGTAGGAATGCCAGCCAGCCGCCAGACAGGCGCCGGAACCGGTTCGGCCTGGCTGCGTTTGCGTGCCCACTGGGTCAGGGCAGCCATCATGGCAAAGCCAAGCAGGATCAGTACCGGATAAGCCAGCAGCAACTCGGTCAGCGAGTATTTCCAGGCCAGTGGCCGGCCAACGCCCAGCATCGCCGCATACAACCAGGACACACCCGACAGTGCGCCGGAGAACAGTGCGAACATCCGCACGCCAAAATTAAGATCCAGCAAGTTGCCCGCCTTGAGCAGGGCAGGCAATACATAACGATGCAACAACATGCCATTGAAGGTCAGCAACATGACAATAATGACCTTCGCTTGAAGTTTCGGATTGGCAAAATAGTTCATACCTTTATCAAGGTAGTCAATTCCAATCACTGCGGCGCCCGTGAGCCACAAGAATATCAGGGCATTGGCCACGGACTTCTGCAAGCTCGTCATATGCTTACTGTCATGCCCGGCCTCTTTATTACCTTTCAACAAGTTCCTGACCATCTCGGCGTCACTGGCGAATACCAGGCCGATGGCAATGCAACAGGCCAGTAAATGAACGTAAATCACCGACAACCGCACCAGCTCCATGGATTCTTTCTGCCCGAACAGGCTAATAATTGTATTAATCTCCACGACGTTTTCTCCACGTAATGCGTTAGCGCTAGATGACCTTGCAATAGGCGTGCGAACGATTTAATCGCAGCGGCAAAGCCAAATTCGACTCGTTAAATGAAAAAGCAGATCATTATTCAATACACACGGTGGCTCACCCGAAGAGCCTCGGTTGGGCATGGCATTGCTCCACTATTCAGGAAAAAAAAAGCCCCATGAGCATCCCTGCGATGCCGATGAGGTTGAACGTCCATAAGTTCTGGGGGAAAGGCGCGAGGTGCAATCACATTGAAGGCACCTGCTGGCAAATAGGAGTCAGCGTCGCCCAAATCGTTCATTTCTCAAGCAAAACGACCGACAGGCGGTACACTAAATCAAGTTAGTTAGTTTGCTAAGTTGTTGTAATTTGACCGAGTGGAAAGTTTTATCGGCAACTGGATCCAAACTTCGCAAGTGACTTTGAATGCTCTATTCCGCAGTTTCGCAGATCTCGTTTTGCAGGTGGCCGTGGCTGAAGTGCCATCAGTCAGGCCAAGGCCAGCCCCATTCCGATCGCCTCGCGCTGCCAGCAGCCCGTCTGTCGCCTCCAGCCTGCCAACACCCTCAAATTTGTCCTGGGTGATGGCAGGCAGCGCAAATACCCTCAATGACTGCCCAATGCCGCAGACGCCACGCGCCCCGGCACCTCCTCATCGATCTGCGCCATGCTCAATCGCGATGTCTCGCGCAGCATGAGCGAACACACCGCAACCAGTGCAAGTGCCCCCGCGCCATACAGCGCCACGCCCAACGGGTCATGGTTGGTGAGGATCAGGATGGCCGTGGCGATGCTCGATGCGGTGCCGCCGCCCAGCGCGGCGCCGATCTGGTAGCTGGCCGAGATACCCGAGTAGCGCATGCTGCGCGGGAACTGCTCGCCGAGGAAGGCCGGGATAGGCCCTTGGGTCGCGCCCATCAGCAGGCCGGTCAGGCTGTAGGCGCACAAGGCGATGGCGAAGCTCTTCATGCCCACCAGGGAAAAGAACACGAACAGCCCCACGGCCATTGCCACTGCGCCAAAGCACATCACCGTGCGCCGCCCCAAACGGTCCGACAGGTAGCCGAACAACGGTGCCGACAGCACGATGGCGACCGACATCGCCAGGTCGAACATCAACGCCTCGGTGCTGCCAAAGCCCACCTGCGTGGCGTAAGTCAGGAAGAAGGTGCTGCCGATGTAGGCGATGGTGCAGTAACCGAAGGCGATCCCGGTGCACAGCAACAGCTGCCGCGGACGTTGGCGCAGGGCCGCGGCCAACGGTGCATGTTCAGGTTTGGTCACGGGCGTGGTGGCCGCTGCCGGTGCCTTCAGGCGCGTGTACAGGCCGATCAGCACCAAGGTACCGCCCAGCCAGAACGGGATGCGCCAGGCGAAATCGACCAGGTTGTCGTCAAAGGCCGCGCTGACGATGGCGAACACCCCAGCCCCGAGGATGCCACCCACGCCAATCCCCATGCTTGTGAAGCTACCCCACAGCCCGCGCCGCCCCGGTGGCGCAGACTCGATGCCGAACAGCGCGGCACCACCCCACTCCCCGCCAGCCGCAAAGCCCTGGACCAGGCGCAGCAGCACCAGCAGGATCGGCGCGGCCACGCCGACGCTGGCATGGCCGGGCAGGCAGCCGATGAGGAAGGTGCTCATGCCCATCAGCAGCAAGGTGGCAACCAGCACCTTCTGCCGGCCGATGCGGTCACCGAAGTGGCCGAACACCAGGCCTCCCAACGGTCGGGCAAGAAAGCCCGCACCGAAAGCGCTGAAGGCCACCAACGTGGCTGTCAGGTGGTCCATCTGCGGAAAGAACACCTGGGGAAACACCAGTGCGGCGGCGGTGCCGTAGATGATGAAGTCATAGAATTCCAGCGCCGTCCCCAGTCCGGAGACGCAGAAGGTTCGCAAGGCGGAACGGGATGACGCAGGGCGGGAATGTTGCGCATGCATTGTTGTTGTTCTCGTTCAGCGGCGCCGCCTTGAGCTGGCGGCACCGGGTTGGCTCAGAAAGTGTCGAAGCCGGCTTTGGCCAGTTGCACAGGCGTGCCGGCCACGTACTGCAGGGCACAGCGTTCGGTGTCGATGCCGACGCTGAGCAAGGTTTCCCAGCGTTCGGTATCGGGCATGGCCATGTCCGGGTGGAAGCAGATTGGCGCCCTGTCGCCCTCGGCGCCGCACATGGCCTCGGCCCGGGCACGCAGGTCAGCGCTGGTCATCTGGCCGACCACCTGCTCGAGGTGGCCCAGGCGGCATTGGGTATCGGCACGGTCGGCGACCTGCTCGCCCAGGCTCAGCTGTGGGTCGAGGAAGTGATTGGTGTGCAGCAGCCAGCCGTCTTCCCGTGGCAAAACCAAGGCGGTGCGCGCGGGGCTCAATTCGATGCTGGCCGCGCGCGGGCTGCGGTCCTGGCGGGAGAACACTGTCAGCACGGTGGAGGCACTGACCCGCGCCGAACGGGCAAGCTCGATGGCCTCCTCGACACTGCTGGCCTCCTCCAGCAGACGCCGGGCGATGGCGTGCACCGGCACACCACCACTGTCGTTGTCACTGGCGTGGTGGAGGATATTGAAGTGCAGGCCGAGGCCCGCGCTGTTCACACCAAGCTTGGCGAGCATGCCGAACTCGCAGAACAGCTTGACGTTCATGCCGCGCTCGGTGTGCAGCGCCAGCATCAGGCCATGGGGGCACAGGCTGTCATGCCAATCCCAGGTCTGCAGGGTCTGCGGCGCACGTGCGCCACGGGGTGCATGCACGGTGGTGGAGCATTCGCTGTGGCGGGTTCGGGCCGCCAGTACTTCAGTGCGGGCGTTCAGGCTCGCCAGCTGCCACAGCGGCAGCTCGGCACCGCTGGCCATGCCGGCCACTTCCGCGGCCAGGCCCGGGCTCCAGGCTTCCAGGGCTGCCAAGCTGTTTTCGCCGATGCGCTGCGCCTCACTCAAGGGCACGCCAACCCGCGGGAAAAAGCCCAGGTACAGTGCGGTGGTGGTACGGATCTGCTCGGCGAAGCGCGCACCTATCTGGTGGCCACGCTCGAGGGGGTTGCGGATGTCGCTGACATGGGTGTGGATCTTCAAGGCGGGGAACTCCTGGTACAGGCCGCGGTGGTCAGGCAAGCCCCGCTAGCCTAACGAGGCCTCCCCCAATCGATCATCGCCACAACCCGCACAACTTTTGTGCCCCGATGGAAAAACTCAGCCCCGTGCCAGCGCCTGCGCGCCCTGCCCGTGCAGGTGCTCATGCAGCAAGGCAATGAACGCCTGCACCTTGCGGGTATTGCGCCGGTGCGGCAGGTAAAGCACGTGCACCCAGGGGCCGAACGCGCTCAGCGCCCGCCAGTAGTCGGGCATCACCTCCACCAGCTGCCCGTTGGCCAGGTAGGGGGCGGCACACCAGGTGGGTACGAACTGCAAGCCCTGCCCATCGAGCAGGCAGGCCAGCAGGAAGTCGAAGTTATCGCTCACCAGTCGAGGGGTGGGCTGACGCACACGCAGCGTCTGGCCGCCGTGTTCGATCCACCAGAAGCTGCGGTTGAGCAGCGGGTGGCGCAACAGCAGCCAGTCGTGTTGGGCATAGTTCTCCAGAGTGATCGCCTCGCCTTTTTGGGCCAGGTAGGCAGGGCTGGCGCAAAGGATCACGCGGTTCTCGATCAGCGGCTGGGCGATCAGCTCCGGCTGGTCGGTGGGGCCGTCGCGCAGCGACAGGTCGTAGCCGCCATCGATCAGGTCTTCGTTGGCATCGTTGAGGTTGACCTCCAGGCGCACCTGCGGGTGCTCGCGCATGAAGCGGCAACACACCTGGTTGAGAAACGCGGGGCCGAACGACGGTGGCGCGGTAATGCGCAGGGTACCGCGCAGCGCGTGCTGCAACTGCTCCACTTCCTCGGTCACCCGTTGCAGGTGCATCAACGCCTGGCGCGCGCCTTCCAGGTACAAGGTACCGGCCTCGGTCAGCGCCATGCGCCGGGTGGTGCGTTCGAACAGGCGCACGCCCAGTTCGCTCTCCAGGTGCGCAACAGCCTTGGTGATGGCAGACGGCGTCTTGCCCAGTTGCTCGGCCGCACGGCTGAAGCTGCCGTGCTCGGCGGCAGCGACGAAGATGGTCAGGGCCATCATCTTGTCCATGGTTTCTTCCTGTTCGGCACAAACGGTTGGAGTGATGCGAGGGTGGCGAGTATCTGCCCCTCCTATCAAACCCGCAAATGCCGCCGATTTGAATAGGCACGGCAAGGTCCGCTGCTTGCACCCTGGCAAATACGGGCTCGGGATTCTTTCCTCATCACGAAAAAAGTTGTGCCCGCCCTCGCCTTTATCCGCCCTGGCCCCCTGGCTAGGCTGCGGCGCCATCACGACAACAACGAGGCACAGCATGAAGCAGCTCCTGAAGATGGCAATCAGCGCCGGCCTGGCCTGCACCTGCATGCCGGGTTTCGCGTCAGTGGACCTGATCCTGCACAACGCCAAGGTCTACACCGCCGAGCCCAGCCAGCCCTTGCAGCAGGCCGTGGCTGTCGAAGGCGAGAAAATCGTCGCGGTAGGTGCCGACCAGGCCGTGCTACGCCTGAAGGCCAAAGGCACCCGGGTCATCGACCTGGGTGGCAAGGTGCTGATGCCGGGCATGCTCGACGCCCACTCGCATGCCATAAAGGGTGGCCTGCAACTGGTGCTGGCCGACCTCGCCGGCGAGCAGGTTGCCCTGGACGAACTGGAACGGCGCCTGCGCCAGTGGCGCAGCGACGGCAAGGCCGTGCGCGGCGAGTTCCTTGTCGTCGGTGGTGTACCGGGCACCTACTGGAATGACATTCCGGCGCTGGAACAACGCTTCAACCACGGCGAATGGGCCGAGCAACCGATCCTGTTCGCCGCCAACGACATGCACACCGGCTGGGCCAACCAGGCCATGCTCAAGCGCGCCGCAATCGATGCCGACACCATCGCTGCCCTGCCTGCCGAGGCACGCAACACCATCGGCCAACACCCGGACGGAACACCAAACGGTTTCCTCGCCGATGCCAGCTACTACCCGGTGACCGACCTGCTGCCCGCGCTGCCCCACGCCACCCTGCTGAGCGCAGGGCGCATGGCCCTTGACCATTACAAGCAGCTGGGCATCACCGGCTGGATGGACCCGCTGGCCAACGAGCTGCCGGGGGCCGATGTGAACAACCATTCGCTGGGCGTACTGCCGGTGTACAAGGACCTCTCCGCGCGCGGCGAGCTGACCGCCCACGTCGCCGCCCTGCTGATGGCCGATTCCAGGGCCCGCCCTGCCGACCTGGACGAACTGGACAAGGTACGCCGGCAATTTCTCGGCGTGCACAACCTCACCCTGCCGGGCATCAAGGTGTTTGCCGACGGCGTTGCCGAAGCGCCAGCGCAAACGGCGGCGATGCTCGAGCCCTACAGCAACTCCGGCAAGCACGGCGAACTGCTGCTGGACCCGAAGCACTTTGGCGAGCTGGTCAGTGCCGCCGACGCCCGTGGCTGGCTGGTGCACGTGCATGCCATCGGCGACCGCGCCGTGCGCGAGGCGCTCAACGGCATCGAGCAGGCCCGGCGTGATCGCCACAGCGGCATCCCCCATTCCATCACCCACTTGCAGATGGTCAACCCCACGGAATACGCCCGCTTCAAGCAGCTCGACGTGATTGCAGCAATGCAGCTGTACTGGGCCAGCGCCGACCAATCGAACATGGAACTGGTCAAGCCGTACGTGAACGCCATGGCCTTCATGCACACCTTCCCGGCCCGTTCGCTGCTCAAGCATGGCGCCACCCTTGCCGGCGCCAGCGACTGGCCGATCACCACCCCGGACCCTTGGCAGGCGATCTACCAGGCCATCAGCCGCAAGGGGCCCAAAGGTGTGCTCAACGCTGCTGAAGCCATCGACCGTCAGGTGATGTTCCAGGCCTATACACTCAACGCCGCCCGCACCATGCGCCTGGAGCAGCAGATCGGTTCGCTCAAGGTCGGCAAGCAGGCCGACATGATCGTGGTTGACCGCGACGTGCTCGACGTCGATGCCGAAACGCTGCGCGATACCCAAGTGCTGCAGACCTGGTTTGCCGGGAAGCTGATCTACGCGCGCTGACCTGCGGGCCTCATCGACGCGGTCTATCAGCTCATCCATTCCATCGATTTGACCGCGTCAAATTGCCTCATGTAGCTTGCCGCCCTCTTCGCAGCTGGCCCAAAGGTGCGCGTTACACCTTTGCGCCAGCTGCGCAGCCTACCCCGTACTGATCAAGCCCCACCACGGCGTGCCTGCCAGTTGCGTCGCCGTCACTGTGTTCGAGTTTGCGAAATGTCCGTCAACAGCCCCACCCGTATCACCGAGCTCGTCATCGAGAGCGGCGTCAAAAAAGCCCATCTATCCACCCATGCGACACTGGTCCTGGGGTTTCTCGCAGGTGCATTCATTTCGCTGGGGTTTCTCCTGGCTATCCACGTCAGCACCATGATCCCGGTACAGTGGGCCTCGTTCGGCACACTGCTGGGCGCCGCGGTATTTCCCATCGGCCTGATCCTGGTGATCCTGGCCGGTGGCGAACTGCTCACCGGCAACATGATGAGCTTGCCCTTGGCGATGTTCGCCCGGCGTATCGGCCCAGGCGCCGTGGCGCGCAACTGGCTGCTGGTGACCGTCGCCAACCTGTTCGGTGCACTGTTCGTTGCCGGGTGCTTCGGTCACTTGCTGGGCCTGACCGAGGGGGCCTACCTGAACAAGATGTTGGCGGCTGCGACCAGCAAGACCAACGCCGACTTCCTCCACGCCTTCGTGTCCGGAATCGGCTGCAACTGGCTGGTGTGCCTGGCAGTGTGGCTGTCGTATGCCAGCCGTGAAATGAGCGGCAAGATTCTCGGCATCTGGTTCCCGATCATGGCGTTCGTCGCCATCGGTTTCCAGCACGTGGTAGCCAACATGTTCCTGATTCCCGCAGCGATCTTTGCCGGCTACCTGAGCTGGGGGCAGTTGGTGGAGAATCTGGTGGCCGTGTTCCTGGGGAATGCGGTGGGTGGGGCGATCTTCGTGGGGTTGGCGTACTACGTGTCCTACGGTGTGCCTTCGCAGGAGGCGTGCGAGGTGCAGTGAGGCATTGCGCAACCGCGGTGTCTGGCACCGGCTTGGCCGGTGTTCGCGGCTGAAGCCGCTCCCACAGGTACAGCGCAAGCCTTGCGCCAGGCGCGGTTCTGCAAGCTGCGCGTATCGCCTACCGTTGCTGACGCAGTCGGGCTGTAGCCTAATGCCGGTCGTTTAGGCAATTGGGGCCGCTTTGCGGCCCTTCGCGGGCTTGCCCGCTCCCACAGGTTTTCATTCGGGCGAATCAGTGCCGATCTAGAAGGGCAACAGATAGCGCAACGTCAGCTGATTGCCCTCGGACCGGTTCCTTGCACCCTGCTCCACATAGAAGTTGGCGTAGAACGCCTGCTTGCCTCTGCCGTACATCACGCCAGGCCCCAGGGCCAGCACGCGCTCCTTGGACGCTGACTGCCGGTGGCCGTCGATCCGGTCGGCCGATACCTGCTCCAGGTGATAACCGGCAAGGCCCACCCGCCAGGCATTGGAGATTGCGTAAGACACCGAGAAGTTGCTGTGCACCGCCTCGCCGGGCTGAATGTCGTCGGCCTGCAAACGCCTGGCCGGGTCTTCGTTGCGGCTCGACCAGGCGTAATGAAGGCGCCCACTGACCTCGAGCCGGTCGGTCAGCTCCCAGGTAAAGGCGTAGTGCGGGCTGACCACCCACAGGTTGCTGCCGACGTTGATGCTGGCATCACGGTCGTAATCCCCGGTGGGCGCGGTGATTACCAGGTTCAAACGCTGCCAGTACGGGCGCCCGAACAGTTGCACCGGCGCCCATTGCAGGAGCAACGGGCTGAAGATCAGGTCGCCCTGACGCGTGCGTGAACCGTCCGGGCCGTTATCGATATCGACTTCCAGGTGCACCAGCGGCAACAGCACTTCCATACCGTAGTTGGCGCCCAGCAGCTTGTGCTCGGTGATGTAGGCCAGGTGCGGCAGCACCGTGGTGCTGTGTACTTTCTGACGCCCCGGCACCGCACTGCCGTGGCTGTCCGTGGCGTCCTGAGCGCGATAGTGCTGGATCGGCAGTTCGAACAGCATGCCTGGCCGTACGACCCCATCCAGGAAGCTGGTGTTGCCCAGCGGCAACGGCGGCAGGCCGACAGCATCGGCCACGACTTCTGCGCTGCCCAGTGCCGTCGCCAGCGACAACAGTGCAGCGGACTTTCTATAAGGCCTCATCCAGGTCTCCTGTGGGCATTCATGTTTCAACGCCAATCTGGAAACGTTAGAGCTCTCACGCTGCATGCGCTAGAGCTGATAAATTGGTCACAGAGTTCCATCTGGGGAACGATCGAACATGGAAGACCTGAACGACCTGTATTACTTCGCCCAAGTCGTCGAGCACGGCGGTTTCGCACCGGCCGGGCGGGCACTGAACATTCCGAAATCCACACTCAGCCGGCGCGTCCTGCAGCTGGAGGAACGCCTGGGCGTACGCCTGCTCCAGCGTTCCACCCGACACTTTTCGGTGACCGAGACGGGCCAGGAGTTCTTCCAGCATTGCAGGGCCATGCTGGTGGAAGCGGAAGCGGCCCGATGGGTGGTCGAACGCACCCGCGCCGAGCCCCAGGGCACCGTGCGCATGAGCTGCCCGACAACCCTGCTGCATTACCGGGTTGGCGGGCTGGTCAGTCGATTCATGGCCGAAAACCCGAAAGTGAAGGTGCACCTGGAACCCACCAACCGCCGTGTGGATGTATTGGGCGAAGGCCTCGACCTGGCGCTGCGGGTGCGCTTCCCGCCGCTGGAGGACAGCGACCTGGTCATGCGCACACTGGCCAGGAGCCCGCAGCGGCTGGTCGCGAGCCCCTCGCTGGTGGAGCGGCTGGCGCTGCAGCTGCCCGTCGAACCAGAGCAGCTGGGTGAGCAGCCAAGCCTGGATTGGGGGCCACCCAGGGACCACATCTGGCAACTTGAAGGGCCCGACGGCGCGCATGCCGAAATCCGCCACACGCCGCGCTACATCACCGATGACATGAGCGCACTGCGGCAGGCAGCACTTGACGGTGTAGGCATCGTGCAATTGCCGTTCATGGTGGTTGACCAGGACCTGGAAAACGGCCGCTTGGTGGAGCTCAACCCGCAATGGGAACCGCGCTGCGGCATCGTCCATGCGGTGTTCCCTTCCCGCCGCGGCCTGTTGCCCTCAGTGCGCAGCCTGATCGACTTTCTGGCCGAACATATCTGGGAATGACCGGCGCTATGCCGGCGCCTGGCCGATGTCAGGCCGGGGCCGCCTTGCGGCCCTTCGCGGGCACGCCCGCTCCCACAAGTACGGCTGCGCTGTCGCGTAGAGAACTGAATTCGCAAGCAATCCGCGTCACCCTGTGGGAGCGGCTTTAGCCGCGAAGAATCCAACGCGGTGCATGGCACCGGCTACGCCGGTGTTCGCGGCTAAAGCCGCTCCCACAGGGCCCCTGCTAATTCAATGAGTTATGTGCAGTTCCATGAGAGCGGGCTTGCATGACCAAGCATCATCCCTTCAGCGGGCCTGTGCGTCGTGGCCAACGCACATCACGCAATCAGAACAGGCTGATCGGGTAATCGACGATCAGGCGGTACTCATCGGCACTGGAGTTGCCGCGGGTATTGCCAGGCGCGGTATAGCCATCACCCTCGCGGTGCGTTGCCCAGCGCAGGGTCAGCGACAGGTCCTTCGCCGGGCCGGCTGGCACCTGGTACTTGAGGGCAAGGTCGCGTTCCCAGTGCTTGGCGTGCTTGCCGTCCGGGTTGTAGATATAGCCATAACCGACGCTTGCTGGGTCGACACGGGTGAGGTCGGCCTCGCCCCGGGTATAGGCCGCGATGAACTGCAGCGAAGGTGCCCCCAGCGGCGCCAGGCTGGTTTCGTACTGCAGGCGCCAGGACTTTTCACCGGGGCCGTTGAAATCGGCAAATTGCTGGGAGTTGCTCAGGTAAAGGAAGACACGGTCGTTCTGCGTGATGTAGTCGAACGGCGTTCGGCCGTCGACCTTCTGCAAGCCCAGGGTCAGGGTCTGGCCATAGGCTGTCGCGGAGATACCGGCGCTGTAGGTGTCGTTATCGATGTCACCCAGCTGGCTGCGCCCTTGGTCCCGGGTCTTGAAGTAGTGCAGGTAGGGTTTGAGCAGCAGCGCATCATTGACCCGAAACACCTGCGAAACCCCCAGGTAATACTGATTCCAGATGTCTTCCAGCTGGCCGCCATAAACTGTCAGCTGCAGCCCTTGCGGCCGGCCATACACCGCGCCAAGCCAGCCGATATGAGGGCTTTCGCGGTCCGCCGCCACACCCGCGCTGTTGCGCGCGCCATAGGCGGTGACCAGGTGGGAGTGGCCGCTCTGGTTGCGCAGCCGGGTAGATTCCACGAACCCGGCATCCAGCCACAGGTCGTCGATGCCATGGTTCTTCAGGGTGACGCCACGATACGTCTGCGGGAACAGGCGGCTTGTGCCGCTCGCCACCACCGGGTTCTCGACCAATTGGTCGCCGGCCTTCAGCAAGGTGTCGAGGTACCTGAGCTTGAGCGCCGCGCCGGCACTGGAAAACGTGTCACCCGGCTTGAGCGATGAGTCCAGCGGGAGCAAGCCAGCGCCGCCACTTCCACCACCGCCATCGAGCTTGATGCCGAGGAAGGCGTGCGCATCCACGCCCAACCCGACAGGCGTATCGGTGAAGCCCGAGCGGAACGAAAACAGAAAACCCTGGGCCCATTCGGTCGGGTTGCGGGGTACCAGGTCAGAGTGGTTATCGCGCTGGAAATAGTAGTTCCTCACCAGCGCATCCAGGCGCGCGCCTTCGACCAGACCGGGCGGGATGCCCAGTTCCACGGCCTGCCGGTCATTGACACCGGTGAAGATGTTGTCCTTCTGGCCCAGGGCGTTGTCGGCCTGGGCAGGCGCCGCAAGCACCAGGCCGAGCCCCAACGGGCAAAGCAGCAGGCGCCGATTCGCGTCGAGGGTCGCCATCGTCGTGCACCTCATGCCCGCCAAGGGATAGTTGGCGCATGTACTCATGTGCTGCTCCTCTAACCGGCAGCCGGCAGCCGGCAGGCGCAACGCTGCGCCTGGCCTCATCCAACCAGCTTGCTGGCGATGATGATTTCGCCGCTCAACACCTTGTGAATGGGGCAGGCATTGGCAACTTCCAGCAAGCGCGTGCGTTGCTCTTCGCTCAGCGGCCCGCTCAAGCGAATGTCACGAGCGATCTGGATCCGAGGTTCGCGCCCCAGTTGTTCCTGCTCGATGCGGATATCCACATCGATGGCTTGCAGCGGCATTTCCTTGCGCTGTGCGTACATGGCAACCGTGATGGAAGTGCAGGCGCCGAGGGATGACAGCAACAGCCCATGGGGTGACGGCCCGACATCTCCGCCGCCTGCCGCCGCATCAACATCGCTGGCCCACTGGTGCAGGCCATCTGTCACGTTCACCTGGTACGCCACGCCTGCAAACGAAGCGCGGATTGCTCGCTCTGACATTGAAACTCCTGATTGACGATTGCCTGCGGCCACCCTGCTGCACAGGCTGCAAAGCTTGAATGATAGATGCCCGACGTAACTGACGGTAGGCGATGAAATGCGCCGCAGCGTTCTGCCTGGTGAACGCTGCGCCCGGTCAAAGGCGCTACGCCGTCCGCTCGAACGCCACCGCAAGAAAGTCGATCAACTCCCGCACTGCAGGCGTCAGCCCTCGCCGCGAAGGAAACAGGGCGATTACCTCGCCCATCCTGGGTACCCAGCTCTCCAGCACGTTCAGCAAACGCCCGGCGGCCAGGTCATCCTTCACCATATCCGCTGGCAGCAGCACCACGCCCACGCCCGCGAGCGCGCCTTGGTACAGCACCGCGATATCGTCGGAGACCAACCGTGGGCGGAAGCGAATGGACGCCACCCCGCCTTCGGGGCCGTCCAGGTCCCAGACGTACTCCTGAACATTCGCCCCCCAGCCAAGGCTGGGCAGTTCAAACAGGTCGGCAGGCTGCAGAGGGCGGTCGTACTGCGCCAGCAAGCCGGGCGAAGCCACCAGGCACTGGCGGCTCTGCGCCAGTTTGCGCATCACCAGCTCGCTGCTTTCCAGCGGTTGATGGCGCACGCTCAGGACCAGGTCGAAGCCCTCGCCGATCACATCGACCCGCCGGTTGTAGCTCTTCACCAGCAACTCCACCGCCGGGCATTGCACCATGAACTGCCCAAGCATCGGCGCCAGGCGTGCATCCAGCAGCGAGGTGCTGCAGGCCAGCCGGACAATGCCGCTGGGCACGGCGCGGCTGCGCTGGATAGCGTCCTCGGCAGCAAATGCCCGATCGACCATCGACATACAGTGATGGTAGTACTCCAACCCCACTTCGGTGACCGCGAACTGCCGGGTGGAGCGCTGGATCAGGCGCACTCCCAGGCGGTCCTCCAGATTGGCGACTCGCCGGCTCAGCCGCGACTTGGGCAGGCCGAGCGCGCGCCCGGCCGATGCGAAACCGCCACACTCGACCACCTTGGTATACAGGTACAGCTCATTCAAATCGAACATCATGCTCATCGCCCACCCCCAGCTATTCGAGAATGGTCACGGTGGCAGTGGTCCCCGCACGCAAGGGTGGCGCATCGGCACTGCGCTCCAGGCGCAGCCGTACCGGGATCCGCTGGGCAAGCTTGACCCAGGTGTAGCTTGGGTTGACGTTGGCCAGCAGGCGGTTGCCCGGCTGGTTCTCGCGGTCGGTGATGGCATAGGCGATGCTCTCTACCGTGCCATCCAGCACCTCGCCACTCATCAGGGCGATGCGCGCACGGCTGCCCACCTTGATTTTCGGCAACTTGGTTTCCTCGAAATAGCCACTGACGTGGAACGACGAACTGTCGACCAGCGCCAGCAGCGGCATGCCCGGCTGGGCATAGTCGCCCTGGCGGGTCAGCAGGTTGGTCACGTAACCGCTGACCGGGGCGCTGACCCGGGTGCGTTCGAGGTCGAGCCGGGCCTGCTGCAGCGTGGCCTCGGCGAGTTGCACGTTGGCCTGTGCCAGGCCGAGGTTGGACTGTTCGCGCAGCAGGTCGGCCTGGGCCACGGCCACGTCGGTGCCGGCCTTTTCCCACTCTTCGGCAGAGATTGCCGACATCGATTGCAGCTTGCGTCGGCGTTGCTCTTCGCTGCGCCGCTGCTTGAGCTGCGCCTCGTTGGCGACGATGGCGGCCTGCGACTGGCCCAGCGCCGCACGCGCGACTTCGACGGCTCGCACAGCATGCAGCACGGCCAGCTCGTAGCGCGCCGGGTCGATCTGCAGCAGCAGGTCGCCCTGCCTGACGAACTGGTTGTCCTGCACTGGCAGCTCGATGATGCGCCCTGCCACCTCGGCCGACAGGGTCACCACATCGGCCCGCACACGGGCATCACGGGTCCAGGGCGCACGGGTGTAGTAGTCCCAGGCAAACCAGCCCAGCACCACCGCAAGCGCCAGCACCGCCAGGGTCACGGCTTTGGCAAGAACAGGTTTCAACACAGGCATATTCAGGCACTCGCTCCCATCGACAACACCAGCGCCGCGCAGATCGCGGCATACAAGGCGCCCTGCAACAGCGCCGGGTGCCACACACGCGCCAGCACGCCACTGCGCCGCAACAGGGCGTCCAGCACCAGAAACAACGGCAACCCCAGCAACAACGCCTGGGCAATCGGCGGCAGGTAGACCCCGCCAAACTCGAAATCAACGGGCATAGGCGCCCTCCTCCTCAGGCAACGTCTGCGCTGCCAGCACCAGTCGATAGCGCTGCAGCAACTGGCCGGCAACCGATAGCGCGACCCGCAGGATGAACAACTGCCGCAGCGTCTCGCGGCCCGCCTCGGCGTGTGCCTGGTGCAGCGCATCCAGGGTTTCGGCAAGCTCGGCCAGCTCGCGCAACAGCCCGTCCACATCCACCCGCCGGCGTGCACCGATCAGATTCGCCATCTCCTGCAACCCTAGGCGCAAACGCGCCCTCGTGCCTTCAGGCAACACCGTGAGGTTGACGCACTGGGCATGCGCCTGGCCCAGCGCAATGGCCAGCGCCGGGCACACCAGGCTGCAATCGAACAGTTCCCGGGAGCGCGCATCAGTGGCGGCGGGCAACAGGCCGATCATCGCCGAAAGGCGGTCCAGCATGCGGCTCTCGAAATCGAACTGACGCGCCACGCTGGCAGGTGCCGTCACGTACTCATGCACATCCTCGCGGGTCTGGCGGAACAGCCGGGCCATGCGCTTTTGCGGGTTGAACGGGAACACCAGGGCGAACACCACCATCGCCAGCCCGCCAGCCGCCGCATAGCCACCGGCAAACTCGAACCACTGCATGGCACTGTTGTGGTAGGCGCCGACATTCTGCGGCCCGATCATCAACAGGCTGATCAACCCGATGCCCATGCCGATGCCCGCGGTCATGGGGCTGGCCAGGCCAACGGCCGCCAGGTACAGCAACGGCACCAGGCACACGGCAAGCATTTCGAAATCGGTGAACATCGGCAGCAGGGCAAACTGGTACACGGCGGACAACAGCAGCGCGACCAGCAGGCCACGGTTGTAGTTCTGGCTGGCCAGCAACGGCCGCGGCAGCGTCGCCATCAGCGAGCACATGACCCCGATCAGGATCACCCCGGAACGCGCGCCGTCCCAGGCCGTTTCGATCCACAACCAACCGGCGAGAAACAGCGCCAGGAACGCCCGCACGGCGTTCATGCCGGCCAGGCGGAAGTCCAGATGCAGCGCGCTGGCCTGCCCCTGGGCATGGGGGCAACTGGCGCCCCTGCCCTGCTGGATCGCCTCGTTGAGCTCGATCAGTTCGTTCAGCTGCTGCAGCAGGCGCGCCTGCTCCCAGCGCAGGGCCCAGGCCAGCGAGCGCATGCGCGGGGGCAAGGGCTCGTCGAGAAACTCGACCCGGTCAGCGGCGGCGTCGAAGCGCTGGTACAGGTGGTGGATCGCTTCGCGGCGCTGCGCCGACAACTTCACGCCGTCACGGGCCAGTGCCTCCAGGTTGTCCAGTTCGTCCTGGCGCAACAGCTGGATTTCGTCTGGCAACGGCCCTTGCCAGTGCTGCTTGATCAACTCGCGCTGTTGGCGCAATACCAGCAGGCGCGACACCAGCAGCACCAGTTGGTTGGCCAGCAGCTGCACCAGCCCATCGGCGTTGCGCAGGTGCGGCGCATCGAAATAGAGATGGCGGCGCAGGCCTTCCAGCGCACTGATCTCGCTGATCAATTGCGCCTGCCGCTGGTGCAGCGCGGCTTCGTCCTCTTCGCTGCGCACCACCTCGGCGGCGTGCCGGGCGATCAGCTTGACCAGGCTATCGACCTTGCTGAAGTAGCCCTGCGCCACTGCCTGTGGGCGCGCGCTCAACAAACTGACCACGGCCACGCAGGCCACCGCCAGCAGGGTTTCGGTCAACCGGATGATGGCCAGCAGGAGGATGCCGTCCGGTTCCGGCACGGCCAGCATCGCGACCACCACAGCGGTAAACCCGCTGAGGACGAAGGCATGCGAGTCTGTATAGCGCAGCAGCGTGCCGCCCGCCGTGCAGAACGCCAGCCACAGGGCCAGGCAGACGATGAAAGGCATTGGCGCCTGGGGGAACAAGGCCATGATCACCACCGCCATGGCCGCCCCCGCTGCGGTGCCCAGTACCTGGGCGAAACTGCGCTTGAGGGTCATGCCGGCCAACGGCAGGCTGATGATGATCACGGTCATCAGCGCCCACTTCGGTTGTTCCAGGTCGAAGATGAACGCCAGGTAGAGGCACAACAGGCCTGCAACGATGGTACGCAGCGCGAAGAACAGCACCCCACGGCCAGGGTTCAAGGCCATCTTGAAATAGGAAATCAGTGGAGCCATCCGGCACCTCGGGACACGGCCAGGGAGCCGCGCATGGGCGCATGGCATTCCGGGCCGGGTTGATTCATGAGCTGGAGGCGTCTCTACGCATCCGCGAGCACACTCACATTACCGTTCAAGTGCGCGAGTCGAGCAACCGTAAGATATATAAGCAGATTAACTGACGACAGGTTGGGTACCGCCCTGCTCGAGGCGCAGGTACCGGCGGCACAAAACTGACGTGTGACACAAGCGATCGGGGAGCCATGCACGCGCATGGCTCCCCGGCCGGATTACTTCGACAGCTTGCTGAAGCTGGTCATCAGGTTGCGGTAGTCCGGGATGTGGTTGGAGAACAGCGTGCCCAGGCCTTCGATGTCGTTGCGCCAGTCGCGGTGCAGCTCGCAGGCCACGCCGAACCAGGTCATCAGCTGCGCACCGGCGGCTTCCATCCGGCGCCAGGCCGAATCACGAGTCAGTTCGTTGAAGGTACCGGAGGCATCGGTGACCACGAACACATCGAAGCCTTCTTCCAGGGCCGACAGCGCCGGGAAGGCCACGCAAACCTCGGTCACCACACCGGCGATGATCAGCTGCTTCTTGCCGGTGGCCTTGACCGCCTTGACGAAGTCTTCGTTGTCCCAGGCATTGATGTTGCCCGGGCGCGCGATGTACGGCGCGTCAGGGAACTGCTCCTTGAGTTCGGGCACCAGCGGGCCATTTGGGCCGTTCTCGAAGCTGGTGGTGAGGATGGTCGGCAACTTGAAGTACTTGGCCAGGTCCGACAGGGCCAGCACATTGTTCTTGAAACGGTCGGGTTCGATATCCCTTACCAAAGAGAGCAAACCCGTCTGGTGATCCACCAGCAGTACGGCGGCGTTGTTCTTGTCCAGTCGCTTGTATTGAAAGGCCATGATGTTTTCCTTACTCGGGTTGGATGCGTTTGGTATGACTTCGCCCAAACAATGGCGCCCCGGTAAGATAACCAGCCAGGCAGAGCCGTGACAGGCTGGCATCCGCAACACAGAGTCCCATTTCGGGAACAGCCACCTGGCACTGCGCGCCCCCCTGTAGGAGCAGCACAAGGCTGCTCTCATAGAACTGCACATGACTCATTGAATTAGCAGGGCCCTTGTGGGAGCGGCTTTAGCCGCGAACACCGGCGCAGCCGGTGCCATGCACCGCGTTGGATTCTTCGCGGCTAAAGCCGCTCCCACAGGGTTCGAGGATCGCTTGCGAATTCAGTTATCTGTCGCGCAAGGCCGTGAGTTGAGGCTTCAGCCCAGCAACTGGCTCAACACCGCACGCAACTTCCCCGGTTTGACGGGCTTGTTCAACAACGGCGCACCGAGCTTGTTCAAGGAGCGTCGGCATTGATCGCTGCGGTCGGCAGTGATGATCACCGCGGGAATGGCGACGCCGAAATGTTCACGCAAGTGCCTGACCACCTCGCAGCCGACAACACCGTGGTCCAGGTGAAAGTCCGCCAGGATCAATTCCGGTGCCCGCTCCTGCAAGGCCACCAAGGCCCCGGCCTGGTCGGTCGCGGTAACCACCTCGCAGCCCCACTGCCCGAGCAGCGCGCCCATGCTCTCGAGGATGCTCACTTCGTTGTCCAGTACCAGCAGGCGGCGGCCCGGCAACGGGTTGCCGGCGCCCGGCTGCGGCGCGGCCTGGTGGATAGGCAACGGCATGGCTTCGCCGATCGGCACGTCGATGCTGAACATCGAGCCACGCCCCGGCCACGAACGCACCTCGATGCGGTAGCCGAGAATCTTGGCGATCCGCTCGACGATGGCCAGCCCCAGGCCCACGCCCTTGCGGTCAGCGGCGCGGCCAACGTCCAGTTGGTTGAACTCGAGGAAAATGGCCTGCAGCCGATCCGCCGCGATGCCCCGCCCGGTATCCCACACCTCCAGGCGCAAGTGATCGCCGCGGCGCCTGGCCCCCAGCAGGATCCTGCCCTCGTCGGTATAACGGCAGGCGTTGCTGAGAAAGTTGCGCAGGATACGCGTCATCAGCCGCAGGTCGGTACTGATGGCGTAGTCGCCAATGCGCGCGCGCAGCTTCAGGCCTGCCGCATCGGCCACCGTGCGAAACTCCGAGACCAGTGGCCCGAACAGTTCGTCGAGGCGGTACAGCGCCACGTCCGGCTTGACCGCCGCCTGGTCGAGCCGGGAAATGTCCAGCAGGTCGGTCAGCAGGTCTTCGGCGCCCTCCAGGGCCTGGTGGGTACGCTCCACCAGCACCTTTTCTGCTTCTGGCAGTGGCCTTTCGCGCAAGGTCGAGATCAGCAGCCGCGCGGCATTCAGCGGTTGCAGCAGGTCATGGCTGGCGGCAGCGAGGTACTTGTCCTTGCTGCGGTTGGCGGTTTCCGCGGCGTCGCGTGCATCGCGCAGGGCGCGGGCAATCTGTTTGCGCTCGGCGATCTGCTGTTGCAGGTTGCGGTTGGCCTCCAGCAGTTCATCGGTGCGGGCGGCCACCCGTTGCTCGAGTTCGTCATTCAGTTGCTGCAGGCGCTGCTGGGCCAGCTTGCGTTCGGTGATGTCGGCGACAAACCCTTCCACCAGCCCTTCCTGGCCTGGCTTGAGCAACAGGTTCATCAGCACATCGAGGTGGCTGCCATCCTTGCGCCGCAAGCGGGTTTCATAGCCGTGCAGGCTGCGTTCACGGGCGAGGGTCGCGGTGATGGCGTGCAACTCTTCGGCCCCGCCGACAAACAGGTTGTCGGCAAGGTCGGTCAGCGGAAACAGCAACGCTTGCGGGTTGTCGTAACCCAGCATGCGTGCCAACGCCGGGTTGGCGGCACGCATGCCGTCTTGCAGGCTGGCCTGGAAAATCCCGTGCACGGCGTTTTCGAACAGCCACTTGTAGCGGTTGCGTTCGGCCTCCAGTTCGTCCAGGCGCGCCGCCAGCTCCGGGTAATGGCTCTTGCGCGCCGAGTGGTCGCCCAGCCCCAGCAGCCCGGCCAGCGCCCGTTGCTGCTCGTCAGAGGGCCTCGCCATAGACCACCTCGACATCACGCTGGCTCGACGCACGCGGGTTGGTGAGGATGCACGGGTCGTCCATCGCATGTTGCGACAGGAACGGGATATCGGCCGTGCGCACCCCGTGCAGGCCCAAGGTTTCGTGGAAGCCGATGGCATGCTTCAGGGCGATCAGGTGCTCCACCAGGCGCGCGCAGATCTGCCGGTGGTTGAGGCCGCGGCAGTCGATACCCAGCACTTCGGCAATCACCTTGAAACGCTCCGGTGCCGAGCTGTAGTTGAACGCCACCACGTGCTCCACCAGCACCGCATTGCACAGGCCATGCGGCAGGTCGAGGAACCCGCCCAGGCTGTGCGACATGGCGTGGACCGCACCCAGGATCGCATTGGAAAACGCCAGCCCCGCCTGCATGCTGCCCAGCATGATCTTCTCGCGCAGGGCGATATCGGTGGGGTTGGCGATCATTTCCACCAGGTTGCCGTTGATCAGGCGCATGGCCTCCAGCGCATGGGGGTCGGTCAGCGGGCCGTGGCCGGTGGAAACGAAGGCTTCGATGGCATGCACCAGCGCATCGATACCGGTACAGGCCGACAGGAACGGGTCCATGCTCAGGGTGGTTTGCGGGTCGATCAGCGACACGTCCGGCACCACCGCCTTGCTGACGATGGAGAACTTCATGCGCTCCTGCTGGTTGGAAATGATCACGAACTGCGACACGTCCGCCGAAGTGCCGGCCGTGGTCGGGATCAGGATCAGCGGCGGGCTGGGCACGCGGATCATGTCCACGCCTTCGAATTCGAGGATGCTGCGCCCGTGGGCGACCACGATGCCGATGGCCTTGCCGCAATCCATCGGGCTGCCGCCGCCGACCGCGACAATCACATCACAGTGGTTTTGCCGGTAGATCTCGGCACCGAGCATCACCTCTTCGACCCGTGGGTTGGGTGATACGGCGCTGTACAGGCAGTAGTCGATGCCCTGGGCCTGCAGGCTGGCCTCCACGTCCGCCACCCAACCGGCGGCAATCACACCGGGGTCGCTGACCACCAGCACCTTGCGCGCACCGAAGGTCTTGGCGTAATTGGCGACATTGTGCCGGCAGCCGGCACCAAAGATGATCTCGGGCGAAACGAACTTGCGAAGCGGGCTGAAACTCTGGCTCATCGGGAAGCCTGTTCTTATTGTTCTGGAAGGTAACCGCCAGCGTAAAGCATCCCGTAGCGAAAGCAACCAGACCAAAGCGTGACCATGGCTCATTCGATCCAGTACTTGGCACGGGCCACCTCCAGGAACGCCAGGATGTCCTCGTCGAGCCCCGGCACACCAGGGAAGCGCTGTGCCAGGCGGTCGATGACAGCCGCCACGCTGCGCTGGCCGTCCAGCAACTCGAGCACCCAGCCGGCACTAGCATTGAGCTCGATGATGCCCTCGGGGTACAGCAGCACATGACACGCCTGGCGCGGCTCCCAGCGCAGGCGAAAGCCCTTGCGCAAGGCCAGGGCTTGTTCACGATCGATCAGGTTCACAACAGGCTTGCTCAATGAAGACCCGGCCATCGCGGTGATGGCCGGACAGGCATCAACGATTGGCGAAGTACATCGTCACTTCGAAGCCGATGCGCAGGTCGGTAAAGGCGGGTTTAGTCCACATGGGGCATTCCTCTTCTTGGTGCCGGGCGATTCCGGTAGAGGCATTAATGCACGAGGAGCGGCGGGGCCGAATGCTACTTTGGGACAGGTTTGCGGGGTGCGTTGGTAGGGGGAGCAAAAAAAACTCAAAAGCTTGCGCGATACCTGTAGGAGCGGCCTTGCGTCGCGAAAGGGCTGCAAGGCAGCCCCAGGTTTTCAGCCATGCGGCACAGATTGCTGGGGCCGCCATGCGGCCCTTTCGCGACGCAAGGCCGCTCCTACAGGTATCGCGTCAAGCTGATCCTTGGTTTAGAAGAAGCCCAACGGGTTGATGTCGTAGCTCACCAGCAGGTTCTTGGTCTGCTGGTAGTGATCGAGCATCATCTTGTGCGTCTCGCGGCCCACCCCGGACTTCTTGTAGCCACCGAACGCGGCATGCGCCGGGTACAGGTGGTAGCAGTTGGTCCACACACGCCCGGCCTTGATCCCACGGCCCATGCGGTAGGCACGGTTGATGTCACGGGTCCACAGCCCTGCACCCAGGCCAAACTCGCTGTCGTTGGCGATCGCCAGGGCTTCGGCTTCGTCCTTGAAGGTGGTCACGCCCACCACCGGGCCGAAGATCTCCTCCTGGAACACGCGCATCTTGTTGTTGCCCTTGAGCAAGGTCGGCTGGATGTAGTAACCGCTGGCCAGGTCGCCGTCGAGCCGTTCGGCAGCGCCACCGGTGAGCAACTGCGCGCCCTCCTCCCGGGCAACCTGCAGGTAGGAAAGGATCTTGTCGTATTGCTGCTCCGAGGCCTGGGCACCGACCATGGTCGCGGTGTCCAGCGGGTTGCCACGGGTAATCCTGGCGATCTTCTTCATCACCTCGGCCATGAACGGCTCGTAGATCGACTCCTGGATCAGCGCCCGCGACGGGCAGGTACACACTTCGCCCTGGTTGAAGAACGCCAGCACCAGGCCTTCGGCTGCCTTTTCGATGAACGCGGGCTCGGCCTGCATGATGTCTTCGAAGAAGATGTTCGGCGACTTGCCGCCCAGTTCGACGGTGGACGGGATGATGTTCTCGGCCGCGCACTTCATGATGTGCGAGCCCACCGGGGTGGAACCGGTGAAGGCGATCTTGGCGATGCGCTTGCTGGTGGCCAGGGCTTCGCCGGCTTCACGGCCAAAGCCCTGGACGATGTTCAGCACGCCTGCCGGCAGCAGGTCGGCGATCAGCTCGGCGAAAATGGTGATCGACAGTGGCGTCTGCTCAGCCGGCTTGAGCACCACGCAGTTGCCGGCGGCCAGGGCCGGGGCGAGCTTCCAGGCGGCCATCAGCAGCGGGAAGTTCCACGGGATGATTTGCCCGACCACGCCCAGCGGCTCGTGGATATGGTAGGCCACGGTGCCTTCGTTGATCTCGGCGGCGCCGCCTTCCTGGGCGCGGATGCAGCCGGCGAAATAGCGGAAGTGGTCCGCCGCCAGCGGCACGTCGGCGTTGAGGGTTTCGCGCACGGCCTTGCCGTTGTCCCAGCTTTCGGTAACGGCCAGTACTTCGAGGTTCTGTTCGATGCGGTCGGCAATCTTCAGCAGCACCAGGGCGCGGTCCTGCACCGAGGTCTTGCCCCAGGCCTCGGCAGCGGCATGCGCGGCGTCCAGGGCCTGCTCGATGTCCTGGGCGCCGGAGCGCGGGAACTCGGCAATCGGCTGGCCGTTGACCGGCGAGCTGTTGGTGAAGTATTGGCCACCCAGCGGCGGCACGAATTCACCGTTGATGAAGTTGCCGTAGCGTGGCTTGAAGGACACGATGGCGCCTGGGGTTCCGGGTTGTGCGTAGATCATGCTGAGCCTCTGCGGGGGTCGATGCCTGTCCGGCGACAGGCGATGGACCGATGGTAAAAAGCCCCGCCTGCCGGGCGAATGCATCGTTGGCAGCGGGGCTCTCGTCATTTGGTAGTAGGGCCGCCTGCCGCAGGGTCTGCTGCAGCAAGCGGCAGGTTATCGGCTTAGCGACTGGCGCTTGCCGTTTGCAGCTGCTTGGGCAGCTTGAAGGTCCAGAGCATGCCGCCCTGGTTGAAGTCCTTGACCCGCTTGGCCACTTCGCCGCCCCACAGCGGCACCGCACCGCCCCAGCCGGAAACCACCGAAACGTACTGTTCGCCGTCCATTTCCCAGGTCACTGGCGAGCCGAGCACGCCGGAGCCGGTTTGGAACTCCCAGACCTTGTCGCCGGTCTTGGCGTTGAACGCCTGCAGGAAGCCTTCCGGCGTGCCGGTGAACACCAGGTTGCCCTTGGTGGTCAGCACCCCGCCCCACAGCGGCGCGAAGTTCTTGTGGCGCCACACTTCCTTGCCGCTGACCGGGTCGATGGCGCGCAGCACGCCGATGTAGTCTTCGTTGAGCGGCTTGATGGTGAAGCCGGCGCCAAGGAACGCCGCGCCCTTCTTGTAGGCGATGCCTTCGTTCCAGATGTCCATGCCCCACTCGTTGGACGGCACGTAGAACAGCCCGGTGTCCTTGTTGTAGGCCATCGGCATCCAGTTCTTGGCACCGAGGAACGCCGGCGCCACGAACACCGAGCTGCCCTTGGCCTCGCTACCCGGCGCCCCCGGCCGGCTGGCCTCGTTGTAGATCGGCCGGCCGTCCTTGTCCAGGCCGGTGGCCCAGGTGATCTTGTCGACGAAGGGGAAGCCGCGGATGAACTTGCCGTTGGTGCGGTCCAGCACGTAGAAGAAGCCGTTGCGGTCAGCGGTGGCGGCGGCCTTGACCTCCTTGCCGCCGTCCTTGTAGTTGAACGAGATCAGCTCGTTGACGCCGTCGAAGTCCCAGCCGTCGTGCGGCGTGCTCTGGAAGTGCCACTTGATGGTGCCATCGTCGGGGTTCAGGGCCAGGCGCGACGAGGAATACAGGTTGTCGCCCGGGCGCAGGTGCGAGTTCCACGGTGCCGGGTTGCCGGTGCCGAACAGGATCAGGTTGGTTTCCGGGTCGTAGTAGCCGCCCAGCCAAGGCGCCGCACCACCGGTCTTCCACAGGTCGCCGGGCCAGGTCTTGCCCGCCTCGCCGCCGGAAATGCCATTCTCGATCGCCTTGCCGTCCTTGTACACGTAGCCCATGTGCCCCTCCACGGTCGGGCGCATCCACAGCAGCTCGCCGTTTTCCGGGTTGTAGGCCTGGATCTTGCCCACCACGCCAAACTCGCCGCCGGCAACGCCGGTGATCAGCTTGCCGTTGACGATCATTGGCGCGGCGCTGATGGAGTAGCCTTCCTTGTGGTCGGCCACCTTCTTGCTCCATACCACCTTGCCAGTGTCCTTGTTCAGCGCCACCAGCTTGGCATCGAGGGTGCCGAAGAACACCAGGTTGCCGTACAGCGCCACGCCGCGGTTGATCACGTCGCAGCACGGGCGGATGTCATCGGGCAGGCGCGCATCGTATTGCCACAGCTTCTTGCCGGTACGGGCGTCCACGGCGAACACCCGCGAGTAGGAGCCGGTCAGGTACATCACCCCGTCCTTGACCAGCGGCTGGGCCTGCTGGCCGCGCTGCTTCTCACCACCGAAAGAAAACGCCCAGACCGGCCGCAGGTCCTTGACGTTGTCGGTATTGAGCAGGTTCAGCGGGCTGTAGCGCTGGCCCTGCACGCCCAGGCCATTGGTCACGATCTGCTGCGGGTTCTTCGGGTCCTGGAGAATTTCTTCATTGCTGACAGCGGCGTGGGCTGCACCGGCAAGCAGCATGGCGCTGAGCACCAGGCTCAAGGCGAACACGGGACGACGTGTGGATCGGGTCATGACGGCTACCTTTGGTTTTTTTGTTGTATCCGGGAAAACTTCCCGGTGTGTCGGGAATTCTTGGTCCCGACCTGCTTGCCAACAATTGCCCGCAGTGCGGAGTTTTCTAGTTCCTTGGTATCAGTGAACCTGCGCGGTCCCCTGTAGGAGCGGCCTTGTGTCGCGAAAGGGGCGCGAAGCGGCCCCAGGATTTGTGCCCATGGCTGAAATTGCCGGGGGCTGCCTTGCAGCCCTTTCGCGACACAAGGCCGCTCCTACAGGGACCGTGTCAGCCCTTGCTGTCGACGCGCCGCAGCTGTTGGCGTTCGTAGCGGGGGTACAGGTGGCTGACACTGCGAATCAGCTCGTATCGGGTCAGGCTGATACCGGCAAACCGCTCGGGTATCGGGCTGCGGATCATCTCGGCCATGTCATCGCCATGCGCTGCGCCATCACGCATCAGCCCATCCAGCCAGCTCAGGTAATCACGCATCTGCGCAAACGGCCGGGCATCGCTGGCCAGCGGGCCGTGACCGGGTACCAGCTGCTTCCAGGGCAGCGCTTGCAAGGTGTCCAGGTCCTTCAGCCACACCTCCAGCCCCGGGCTGTTGGGCGTGGTCAATGCGCGCTCGTGGAACACCAGGTCGCCAGCGAACAGCACGCCGGTGTTTTCATCCAGAATCGCCAGGTCGGCACCGGTATGCCCGCCCAGCGCCAGCAGCCGCAGGCGGTGGCCACCCACCTCATGAATACCCGGCTCCAGCACCCGGGTCGGCAGCACCACCTCGGTACCGCGCATCCAGTCGCCGACCAGGCGGTACATGTTCTCGGCCATGGCCTCGCCCTGCTGGCGCAACAGCTCGCCGGTACCGGCCAGGGCGCCGATGGGCACATCGGCAAAGGCCTGGTTGCCCAGCACATGGTCAGGGTGATGATGGGTCAGCAGCACTTCGACCACCGGCTTGTCGGTGGTGGCGGCAATGGCCTGGCGCAAGGCTTCGCCGTAGCGTTTCGACGGCCCGCTGTCGATCACCACCACCCCGTTGTCGGTGACGATGAACGCGGTGTTGACGATATTGCCGCCGTTGTCCTTGGCGAAATTGTCGGTGCTGCCCTCCAGCAGCCAGGTGCCCTCGGCGATCTGCCGGGGCTTGAGCCGATAGTCCAGGTCTGCCCAGGCCGGCAGGCCCAGGCACAGCAGCAACAGCAGAATGCAACGCATGACGGGCGCCTCTGGTCAGGGATGGAGTCGGGCAAGGCGTTCAGGGCACTGCCGCCTCGAACTGGTTGCCGCTGTTGTCCTGCAACACCAACCGGGTCGGCCCGGGGCCCTGGATGTCGAAGCCCAGGTTGGGGTTTTCGCTGACCGCCGGGTACAGTTCCAGGCTGGCCAGGCGCTGGCCGTCCGCGCCTTGCAGCTCGGCATGGTTGAGGAAGAATTCGGGAATGCCGCTGACCAGGCCGTTGTCCATCGGGTGGGCCACCTGCAGGCGCAAGCGGCTGCTGTCGCCGCGCGGGTAGCGCCCGCCCAGGACTTCACCGAGGTGCTCCTCCCAGCCGGGCTGGGTACGTACCACGCTGGGCGCGGTACAACCGCCGCCAGCGGCGTCGATCAGGGCCGAGCCGACATGCCACACGCCGTCGCGCGTCAGCACCGCAGCGCGCAGTGGTGTGGCCTGCTCGATGCGGATGCGGATCGACAACCAGGGCAGCACGCGCTCGCCGGGCTGGAAGTCGATAATGCGCGGCAGCGGGTTGAGTTCTGCCCAGGCGAGAATCCGCACCACCTCGCCGCTGAACGCCCGGGCGTCGATCTCCAGCGGCACCTGGCGGGCGTCCTCGGCAAACGGCGGCGCCAGCAGCTTGACCCGGTCATCGAACACGAATGCGGCCTGGCCCAGCAACTGCTTGTGGTAGAAGTCCCACATCACCGACGGCACCGGGTCCTTGTGGTTACTCGGCTCGCTGGCCTGGGCCTGTGCGGCCCAGGGCATCCAGCAGGCCAGCAGCAAAGTTGCTCGCCAGTTCATCGCCCACTCCTTTTGATCAACGCAAACCTGGCTGACAGTGCACGGTCCTTGTGGGAGCGGGTTCACCCGCGAACACCGGCGAAGCCGGTGCCATATACCGCGTCGCATTCTTCGCGGGTGAACCCGCTCCCACAGGGGGATGTGTTGCTTTTACAAACTCACAAGCCTGCGAAGCTTGTTACTGATACATTTCCGGCACCTGGTAACGCAGGCCGTAACTGGCATAAATCGCCTTCATCCGCCCATCACGAATCAACCCCTCAAGTGCCTCCTCCAGCGCATAGGCCAGCTGCCGGTTGCTTTCATGCACCGCCATGCCGATCTCCCAGGCCTGCTTGCCAAGGTTCGGGTAGGCGTTTTCCGCCAGGGCCAGCTGCGGGTCGGCGGCTTGATGCAGTTGCCAGTCAACTTCGCCGCGCATCGCCATCACCGCGTCCACCTGGCCGGCCTGCATGGCGCCGAAAGCTTGCTGCACATTGGGGTAATGATGGGTCCTGGCGCTGAGCATGCCGTTGAACACGGAAGTCAGGTAGAACGACGGCACGCTGTCCACCTCGACCCCGATAGGGTGCTGCCGGAACACCGCGACACTGGCCACCGAGGCCAGGCGGCGGCGATCGTAGGCGACCTGCCAGCGCTCCTCCTGATAGGGGCCGAACATCACCACCTGGGCGTTTTCCAGCTCGCCCACCTCGTTGCGCCGCTGCGCGTAGGCATGGTCGTACGGCACCCGCATCATCAGGTCGGCCAGCTGCTGGTGGCGCAGCGGGCTGCCACGCCAGATGTAGTCGCGCAGATCGTCGTCGAGCTTCTCCCCAGGTGGCGCCCAGATCAGCTGCAAACGCACCCCCAACGCCGTGGCCAGGGCCTGCGCCAGTTCCACGTCGACACCGCGCGGCTGGCCGTGGTCCTCGAAGCTATAGGGCGCAAAGTCCTTGTACACCGCCACCTTCAGTTCACCAGCGGCGATGATCGCGTCGTAGCTGCGCACCTGCGCCTGCGCCGCCGCGCAACACAGCAGCAGGCCGCTCAACAGCACCGCCAACAGACGCATGGCCGTCACTCCTCGACGTGCACGCTGTCCAGGTAGGTGCGCACCGCCCACAGGGCTTCCTGGCTCAGGTAGTCGGCCATTTTCGGCATGTACACCCGGCCGTCGCGGACCGCACCGTGGCGTACCCGCTCGACGAACCATTCATCCCCCGCCTCGCCGGCATCGAGCATGCGCAAATCCGGGGCGATGCCCCCGGACTTGGCCTCCAGGCCATGGCAGGCGGCGCAGTTCTGGTTGTAGGCCGAGGCACCGATTTCCACGGCCTTGTCATGCTCGGGAGAGCTGCGGTACGGGTTGACCGCCGCCCAGCCATCGCCGTCCAGGGTTACGCCAGCGTCCTTGATCGGGGTCAGGCCCTTGGTTTCCACGGCCTGGGGCACCACATTGCCATGTGCCCAGGCAGTGCCGGTCAGCACTGCACTGGCAAGCAGCCCGGCAGCCAGCAAGACGTTGCGTTTTGTTGTCATTTTTATGCCCTCACGATTGCACGCAAGGCCTCAACCACAGAGGCCGTGTCGCCATCTTAGAAACAGCCCGCAGGCGGCCGAATGCTGCTTTGGTGGCCGCGCCTTACTCCCTTGGTAGTAGGGCTTGTGGCGAAGGGCCAAATGAGGTGCCCTGCGGGAACTATTCCCGGCAAGGGCGGGACATTTTCCGTATCCGGCGATGCCCGCCCCGTCCCACCCTGTGCAGGCCAAAACCTCCACTGGGAACTGCAACCATGACAACAAGAACGCTACCCGCCCTTTCCCCTCTGGCCCTGAGCGTGCGGGCCTTGCTGCTGGCCGGTAGCCTGGCCCTGAGCAACGCGGCAATAGCCGCCACCGCCCCAGCCGCACCTGCCGGCAAGAACGTGACCTGGGAAGACATCGCCAACGACCACCTGACCACCCAGGACGTGCTGCAGTACGGCATGGGCACCAACGCCCAGCGCTGGAGCCCGCTGGCCCAGGTCAATGACCAGAACGTGTTCAAGCTGACCCCGGCCTGGTCCTATTCCTTCGGCGACGAAAAGCAGCGCGGCCAGGAATCCCAGGCCATCGTCAGTGACGGTGTGGTCTACGTCACCGGCTCCTATTCGCGGGTGTTCGCCCTCGATGCGAAAACCGGCAAGCGCCTGTGGACCTACAACCACCGCCTGCCGGACAACATTCGCCCCTGCTGCGATGTGGTCAACCGCGGCGCGGCGATCTACGGCGACAAGATCTACTTCGGCACCCTCGACGCGCGGGTCATCGCCCTCGACAAGCGCACCGGCAAAGTGGTGTGGAACAAGAAGTTCGGCGACCACGCCGCCGGCTACACCATGACCGGCGCCCCGGTGCTGATCAAGGACAAGACCAGCGGCAAGGTACTGCTGATCCACGGCAGCTCCGGCGATGAGTTCGGCGTGGTCGGCCAACTGTTCGCCCGCGACCCGGACACCGGTGAAGAGGTGTGGATGCGGCCCTTCGTCGAGGGCCACATGGGCCGCCTGAACGGCAAGGACAGCACGCCGACCGGTGACGTCAAGGCACCGTCCTGGCCGGACGACCCCACCACCGAAACCGGCAAGGTCGAAGCCTGGAGCCACGGCGGCGGCGCGCCCTGGCAAAGCGCCAGCTTCGACCCCGAGACCAACACCATCATTGTCGGTGCTGGCAACCCCGGCCCCTGGAACACCTGGGCGCGCACCTCGAAGGACGGCAACCCGCATGACTACGACAGCCTGTATACCTCAGGGCAGGTCGGCGTCGACCCGAGCACCGGTGAGGTGAAGTGGTTCTACCAGCACACGCCCAACGATGCCTGGGATTTCTCCGGCAACAACGAGCTGGTGCTGTTCGACTACAAGGGCAAGGACGGCAAGCTGGTCAAGGCCACCGGCCACGCCGACCGCAACGGTTTCTTCTACGTGGTGGACCGCAGCAACGGCAAACTGCAGAACGCCTTCCCCTTCGTCGACAACATCACCTGGGCCAGCCACATCGACCTCAAGACCGGGCGCCCGGTGGAAAACCCCGGGCAGCGCCCGGCCAAACCGCTGCCGGGAGAAACCAAGGGCAAGCCGGTGGAGGTCTCGCCACCCTTCCTTGGCGGCAAGAACTGGAACCCCATGGCCTACAGCCAGGACACCGGCCTGTTCTACATCCCTGGCAACCAGTGGAAGGAGGAGTACTGGACCGAGGAAGTGAACTACAAGAAGGGCTCGGCCTACCTGGGCATGGGCTTCCGCATCAAGCGCATGTATGACGACCACGTCGGCACCCTGCGCGCCATGGACCCGAGCACCGGCAAGCTGGTGTGGGAGCACAAGGAGCAGTTGCCGCTGTGGGCCGGCGTGCTGGCGACCAAGGGCAACCTGGTGTTCACCGGCACCGGCGACGGCTTCTTCAAGGCCTTCGACGCCAAGACGGGCAAGGAGCTGTGGAAGTTCCAGACCGGCAGCGGCATCGTCTCGCCGCCAATCACCTGGGAACAGGACGGCGAGCAGTACATCGGCGTGACCGTGGGCTACGGCGGCGCGGTGCCGCTGTGGGGCGGCGACATGGCCGAACTGACCAAGCCGGTGGCCCAGGGTGGTTCGTTCTGGGTGTTCAAGATCCCCAGCTGGGACAACAAGACTGCACAGCGTTGACTGCATGAGTTGACCTGCAGTGCAGCCTATTGCTTGTAGGAGCAGCCTTGTGCTGCGAAGAGGCCATTACAGCCGAAGCAGATCTGTTGCCTTGCTGGCCTCTTCGCAGCACAAGGCTGCTCCTACAGGCGATGGGCCGCAAAGCGGCCCCAGGGTGCATACCCGACTTCACATTGAGAGCCTTTCGCCATGAACTACCTGCCACTTGCCTTGCTGATCGTGCTGGCCCCTGCCATGGCCGAGAATGCCGACGACGTTGGCAACGATACCCCCCTGACCATCAACGGCTGCGTGATTGCCGAAGCCAGCCAGTGCCCGGGGGCCGACCTGCGGGGCGCCAACCTGGCCAACCAGAACCTGCGCAAGATGAACCTGGCCGGCGCCGACCTGCGCAATGCCGACCTGCGCCATGCCCGGCTGGACCTGGCCAACCTGGAAAAGGCCAACCTGCAAGGCGCCAACCTGACCCGCGCCAGCCTGCAGCAGAGCAACCTGCGCCTGGCCGACCTGAGCCATGGCCGGCTCGTTGCGATTCAGGGCTGGGGCCTGTTTGCCCAGGGTGCGCAATTTGCCAAGGCCGACCTCAGCGCGGCCTACCTGCAGTTCGCAAGGTTGTCAGGGGCAAAGATGCAGCAGGCCAACCTGCGCGCGGCGGACCTGGAAATGGCCTGGCTGAGCAAGGCTGATCTGCAAGGGGCCGACCTTGGCGATGCCAACCTGCAGGAGGCCAAGTTTGGCCAGAGCAACCTGGCCCGCGCCGACTTGCGCGGGGCGCGGCAGCACTACGGGAATTTTCAAGAGGCCAACATGGAGGGGTGCAAGGGGTGCCCCGAGACCTGGGACAATTGAGCCCGATATTCCCGCCTTGCGCAGCCCCCCTGTAGGAGCGGCCTTGTGTCGCGATGGGCTGCAAAGCAGCCCCGACGATTGCTGCGTTGACGCTGAAGCCCCTGGGGGCCGCTTTGCGGCCCATCGCGACACAAGGCCGCTCCTACAAGGCTCTGCGCAGAGTCCAGATAGCAGAACACCTCACCCCGCCACCCGCACCACCCCCAGATCAATCCCCAGGTGCACCAGCTCGGCATGGGAGCTGACCTGCAACTTGCTCTTTAGCAAGGTCAGGTGGTTGGACACGGTCTTGGCGCTGATGCACAGCTGCTCGGCAATCCCCCGCACCGGTGTGCCCTTGGCAAGCATCACAAAAATCTCCAGCTCACGCTGGGTCATGCGCTGCAGGCGCGGGTCGCTGGCATTGTGCTGTGAGGTGCAGGCCAGCTGGGTGGCCAGGGGCTGTTCGATATAGGCATGCCCGGCCAACACCCGCTGCACCGCCTCGATCAGCACTTCGGGCGCCGAGTTCTTGGTCAGGTAGCCCGAGGCCCCGGCATCCAGCGCCTGGCGCACCAGCGGCAGTTCGTCATGCATGCTGAAGAACAGCACCCGCAATTGCGGCAGGCGCTGGCGCAGGCGCCGGGTGGTTTCCAGGCCGCTGATGCCTGGCAGGCCGAAGTCCATGATCACCAGGTTGGGCACCTGCTCCTGAACCCGGGCCAGCGCCTCTTCGCCACTGGCAGCCTCACGCACCTGTATTGTCGGCAGCACTGCCCGCAACAGGCTGGCATAGCCCTGGCGGACCACGGCGTGGTCATCGACCAACACGATATTCATCACACCTCCATGGGAATGTTCAGGTCCAGCGCCCAGCCGGCCCCAGGGCGGCTGAGGATGCGCAGTTCACCGCCCAGGCTGCGGGCGCGCTCGGCCATCGAGTGCAGGCCTACCCCGGGGCGCTGGGGCTGGCTGGCACCGCAACCGTTGTCGCGAACCAGCAGGCGCAAGCCCTTGGCGCTGCGTTGCAGGCGCACCCGCACCTGGCTGGCGCCGGCGTGCCGGGCGACGTTGGTCAATGCCTCCTGCAGCAAGCGATACAGATGCGTCCTGCTCGGCCCGGGCAGCGCCGGCAACTGCTCGCCGACCCGCAGGCGGCAATCGATACCCTGGCTGGCCTGCCATTGGCTCACCAGCAGGCCAAAGGCTTCGGCCAGCGGCATGTGCTGCAACGCCAGCGGGTACAGGTCATGTACCAGGGCGCGGAAACCTTGCTGCAGGCGTTCACAATCGAGCTCCAGGGTGCGTGTCGTCTGCGCCACCGCGGTGGGCTGGTCGGCGACCATGCGCAGCAGGCAGAGCTGGGCCCGAATACCCGCCAGGTATTGCCCGAGGTCGTCGTGCAGGGTCTGCGCCAGCTGGGTGCGTTCCTGCTCCTGCACCGCCAGCAGGGCCTGGGTAAGTTGGGTATTGTCGCAGCGGGCCTGCTCCAGAGACGCGGTCATGCGGTTGAAGTGCTCCGCCAATTGGCGCGCCTCCGGCAGGCCGGCCTCGCGCAGGCGTGCGGTCAATTGCCCACCCGAGACCTGGCGCAAGGCCTGCAGCAGCTCGTCCAACAGGCCCATGCCCCGCCGCACCGCCCAGCGGATGGTCAACAAGCTCAGCAACAACGCCAGGCCGCACAGGACCAACAGCTGCTGCAGGGAGTCGCGGACCTCGTCGATTTCATCCCGCGCATCCACGGCAATCATTACCCGGCGGCCGTCACCCAGCTCCAGCAGCCGGCTGCTGTCATGGCGCTGGCCGAGCAGCTGGCGGCCCAGCCAGCCATCCAGGCCGGCCTCCTGCGGCAGCTGCGCGGCTTCATCCGCCGCCAGCCAGTGCACCCGCACATGGCGCAGGCTTTGCGTCAGCCGTGGTTGCAGGCTCTGCGGGGCGCGTTCGGCGGTGTCGCCGAGGTACGCCACCACGGCTTGCGCCGACTGCAACTCCCGCTCCACATCAGCCACCGCCTGGCGCAACAGCACCCCGGCACAGGCCAGCGTCACCAGCGCGAAGCAACAGGTGACCCAGAGGTTGATTCGCCACAGGGCCGACAGGTTGACAAGGCGCATGGGCAATTCTCCTCCAGGGGCTGCGGTTCATCGTAAAACCCGGGCCCGTGTGGTGAATTACTACCTTGGTACCGGCCGAGCGCTACTTTCTGCATATTTCCCCCTCCCCGGCGGGCTTCCTATGCTGGCGCCATCTGCCGTGGAGTTGCCTTATGCGCCAGCCTGCCCACCTTGCCCTGACCTGCCTGCTGGCCCTGGCCGCGACGCTTTCTGCGAGCCCGGCGCCCGCCGCGCAGGCCCAGGCCGCGGAACCGTTGCAGGTGCGCATCGGCTACCTCGGCTATCGCCCCGATCCCGGCCCGCTGCTGTCCAACATCCTTCCCGAGCCCACCGATGCCGGGCTGCAGGGCGCCGAACTGGCGATTGTCGACAGCAACAGCAGCGGGCGTTTTCTCAAGCAGGAATTCCACCTGGCCAATGCCAGCGTCGACAGCCCCGAAGCCCTGCTGCAAGCCGCCAAGGCCCAGCATGACCAGGGCCTGCGGCTGTTCGTGGTGAATGCCCCCGCCGCCAGCCTGCGCGCGCTGTCTGCCGCCCTGCCCGACAGCCTGCTGTTCAACGCCGGCAGCCCGGACGACAGCCTGCGCAGCAGCCAGTGCCTGGGCAATGTGCTGCACAGCCTGCCCAGCCGCGCCATGCTGGCCGATGCCCTGGCGCAATTTCTGGTACTGCGCAAATGGCAGCGAGCGCTGTTGATCGTCGGCCAGACCGACGACGACCGCGCCTACGCGGCTGCCCTGCGCCGGTCCATGAAGCGCTTTGGCATGCAGCTGGTCGCGGAGAAAGCCTGGACATTCGACAACGACCAGCGCCGCAGCGCCCAGGCCGACATGCCGCTGTTCACCCAAACCGCCGAGTACGATGTGGTGCTGGTGGCCGACGAGCGCGGCGACTTCGGCGAGTACCTGCCCTACCAGACCTGGTACCCGCGCCCAGTGGCCGGCACCCAGGGCCTGACCCCCACCGGCTGGCACAAGACCGTGGAAACCTTCGGCGCGGCGCAGTTGCAAAAGCGCTTCGAAGCCCAGGCCGGGCGCTGGATGAACGACCGCGACTTCGCCGCCTGGATGGCCGTGCGCAGCGTCGCCAGCGCAGTGAGCAAACTGCGCCAGGCCGAGCCCCGCGCCCTGCAGCAACTGCTGCTCAGCGAGCAGTTGCCGCTGGACGGTTTCAAGGGCCGCAAGCTCAGCTACCGCCCGTGGAACGGCGAGCTGCGCCAGCCAATCCCGCTGGTGCAGCCGCGGGCCCTGGTCAGCACCTCGCCGCAGGAGGGCTTCCTGCACCCGTTCAACGAAATGGACAGCCTGGGCTACGACAAGCCCGAAGTGACCTGCGGCTACCCCTGACCCGATAACCACAACAAAAAGGATTTCGCCATGCGTCGCTCCCCGTTTCACCGGGCACTGCTTTACCCCAGCCTGCTGTCGGGCGCCCTGGCGCTTGCCGGCGGGCATGCCGTGGCCGCCACCGCCTGGGTGTCGAACGAGAAGGACAACAGCCTCAGCCTGATCGACATGCACACCCTGCAAGTCACCGAGACCCTGCCGGTGGGCCAGCGCCCGCGCGGCCTGCTGCTGTCCCACGACAACACGCTGCTGTACATCTGCGCCAGCGATTCGGACCGGGTGCAGGTGATGGACGTGGCCACCCGCAAGATCATCAAGGAGCTGCCCTCCGGCAAGGACCCCGAGCAGTTCGCCCTGCACCCCAACGACCGCTGGTTGTACGTGTCCAACGAGGACGACGCGCTGGTGACAGTGATCGACACCCAGACCGACAAGGTGCTCGGGCAGATCGACGTCGGCATCGAGCCCGAAGGCATGGCGGTGAGCCCGGATGGCAAGTGGGCGGTCAACACCAGCGAAACCACCAACATGCTGCACTGGATCGACACCAGCACCCAGACCCTGGCGGACAGCACCCCGGTGGACCAGCGACCGCGCTTCGTCGAGTTCAGCCAGGACGGCTCGCGGCTGTGGGCCTCGGCAGAAATCGGCGGCACGGTGACCATCCTCGACGTGGCCAGCCGCCAGGTGCTGAAAACCCTCAACTTCCAGATCAAGGGCGTGCACCCGGACAAGGTCCAGCCGGTAGGCATCAAGCTCAGCGCCGATGGCAAGTACGCGTTCGTCGCCCTGGGCCCGGCCAACCATGTGGCGGTGGTCGATGCCAAGACCTACGAAGTACTCGACTACCTGCTGGTGGGCCGGCGGGTCTGGCAATTGGCGTTCACCCCGGACCAGAGCCATTTGCTGGCCACCAACGGGGTCAGTGGCGACGTTTCGGTGATCGATGCAAAAAACCTCAAGGTGCTCAAGTCGGTGAAGGTCGGCCGCTACCCCTGGGGCGTGGTGGTGACGCCATGAATACCCTCGAAGTCAGTGACGTGAGCTTTGCCTACGGCCAGCGCGAGGCGCTCAGGCAAGTCGGCTTCAGCCTGGCGCCCGGGCGCTTTGCCGCCTTGCTGGGCCCCAATGGCGCCGGCAAGTCGACCTTGATCGCCCTGCTCACCCGCTTGTACGACCTGCAGCATGGCGACATCCGCGTGTGCGGCTGCTCGCTGCGCAACGCCACACGCCCGGCCTTGCGCCAGCTGGGCGTGGTGTTCCAGCAAAGCACCCTCGACCTGGACCTGAGCGTGGAGCAGAACCTGCGCTACCACGCCTCGCTGCACGGCCTGTCGCGGCGCCAGGGCAATATTCGGGTCGATGCCGAGTTGGCCCGCCAGGGCCTCGATGAGCGGCGAAGCGAACCGGTCCGGGCGCTGAACATCGGCCATCGGCGCCGGGTGGAAATTGCCCGCGCGCTGCTGCATGAGCCGCGTTTGCTGTTGCTCGACGAGGCCAGCGTCGGCCTCGACCCGGCCAGCCGCCTGGCGCTCAACCAGCACCTGCGGCTGCTGTGCCGCGAGCAGCGCCTCAGTGTGCTGTGGACCACCCATCTGCTGGACGAAGTGCAGCCCAGCGATGACCTGCTGATCCTGCATGAAGGGCGCCTGGTGGCCAGCGGCACGGCCGACGCCCTGAGCCTGGAGCACGGCGGTGACCTCGACCATGCCTTTGCCTGCCTGACCAGCGCCCCCACAGGAGCCAATGCCCGATGAACGCTTACTGGCAGTGCTTCAACGGCATTCTCCTGCGCGAGTGCCTGCGTTTCGTCCTGCAGCGCACCCGTTTTCTCAGCGCCCTGGTGCGCCCGCTGCTGTGGCTGCTGGTGTTCGCCGCCGGCTTTCGCGCGGCCCTGGGCATTGCGATCATCGAGCCCTACGACACCTACATCCCCTACGAGGTGTACATCATCCCGGGCCTTGCCTGCATGATCCTGCTGTTCAACGGCATGCAGGGCTCGCTGTCGATGGTCTATGACCGGGAGATGGGCAGCATGCGCGTGTTGCTGACCAGCCCATTGCCGCGGCCCTTCCTGCTCGGCAGCAAGCTGCTGGCAACCTCGTTGATCTCCCTGCTGCAGGTGTACGCCTTCCTTGCCATTGCCTGGTTGTATGGCGTGCAGCCACCGGCTGCGGGCCTGTTGCTGGCGCTACCGGCGTTGTTGCTGGTGGCGCTGATGCTCAGCGCCCTGGGGCTGTTGCTGTCGAATGCGATTCGCCAGCTGGAGAACTTTGCCGGGGTGATGAACTTCGTGATATTCCCGCTGTTCTTCCTGTCCTCGGCGCTGTACCCGTTGTGGAAGATGCGTGAGGCCAGCCAGTGGCTGTACTGGCTGTGTGCAGTGAACCCGTTCACCCATGCCGTGGAGCTGGTGCGCTTTGCCTTGTATGAGCGCTTCAACCCGCTGGCGCTGGCGGTATGCCTGGGGCTGACCGTGCTGTTCACCCTGCTGGCGATCCTTACCTTCAACCCCCAGCATGCGGCGCTGCGCAAGCCGCGCTGATTGGCAGCTGTCTCCCTCCGGACCCTTCGCCGAACCCGTTGAAGGAACACGGTCCGTGTGGGAGCGGGTTTACCCGCGAAGAAGACAACGCGGTGCATGGCACCGGCTTCGCCGGTGTTCGCGGGTAAACCCGCTCCCACAGGGATCGCGCATGCATTCAGATATTGGGCAGGATCAGGCCAGAGGCGCCCGGCTTTCTACTACTTTGGTACTGCCTTTGCTGTCTGATCGTCGCATTCACAATGCACCGCCACTGGCATGTAATGGGCCTATAACAAAAAGGACAAACCCCATGCCACATGCCCTGCCCCGGCTGCCACGCCCATTGCTGGCGGCGCTTTCCCTGAGCCTGACGCTGGGCATCGCCCAGGCCGACACCACGCCGCTATTCTCCGCCGACGGCTATCGCACCACCCTCTACCGCAGCCCGACCCCACAACAGGTCGAGGGCGGCCAGGTCATCGACACTGCCACCCTGCAAGGCCTGCTGGGGCACACCCCCCAGCCGGTGCTGATCGACGTCTACCGCCGCCAATGGCTGCAAGGCCGCTTCATCGAAGATGAACCCCACGCCAACATCCCCGGCAGCCGCTGGCTGGCCAACACCGGCGACGGTGAGCTGAGCCCGGCGTGGCACGATTACTTCGTGCGCAACCTGCAACAAGCCACCGCGGGGCGCACGGAGCAACCGCTGGTCTTTTACTGCCGCTCCGATTGCTGGTTAAGCTGGAACGCGGTAAAACGCGCGAAAGCCCTGGGCTATAAGAATCTGTATTGGTACCGCGACGGCCTGGACGCCTGGCAGCAGGCCAACCTGCCGCTGCAGCCGGCGCAGCCAGAACCCTTCCCCTGAATTCATCGCCTGCGAACGCGTGCCCGCTCCATCCAATAAAAACGAGGTGAAAAGGCCATGTACAAAATTCTGATTGCCGACGATCACCCCCTGTTTCGCGAAGCCATCCACAACGTTATCAGCGATGGCTTCCAGGGCAGCGAAGTCATGGAAACTGCCGACCTGGACAGCGCCCTGGCGCTGACCCACGAGCACGACGACCTCGACCTGATCCTGCTCGACCTGAACATGCCCGGCATGCATGGCCTCAATGGCCTGATCACCCTGCGCAACGAGGCACCGACCACGCCGGTGGTGATCGTCTCGGCCGAGCAGGAAAAGCAGATCGTGCTGCAGGCCATCACTTATGGTGCGGTGGGCTTCATCACCAAGTCCTCGCCCCGCTCACAGATGATCGAGGCGATCGAGCAGATCCTCAATGGCAACGTCTACCTGCCGCCCGACATCATCCGTGCCCAGAAAAGCAGCACCAGCCGGCGCCTGAACGATGCCCCGAGTTTCCCGCCGGAGATGCTCCAGGCCCTGACCCGCAAGCAGCTGCTGGTGCTCGAGCGCATGACCAAGGGCGAGTCGAACAAGCAGATCGCCTACACCCTGGATATCGCCGAGACTACGGTCAAGGCCCATGTTTCGGCAATCCTGCGCAAACTCAACGTGCACAACCGGGTGCAGGCCATCCTAAGTGCCGGTGATATCGATTTCGGTGATTACCTGCGGCGTTGACCTGGTCCCTGCTCCATTGCCCAGGCTACCTCATTGCCCTGTAGGAGCAGCCTTGTGCTGCGAAGAGGCCGGCAAGGCAATAATCTTCTCTAGCAGTAATGGACTCTTCGCAGCGCAAGGCTGCTCCTACACGTACTGAGCAGCCTTTGGGTCCGATTGTCTGGCATCACGGCTAGGCCTGGCTGCCCAGCAAATGGCTCATCGCCGCCTTCAGCTTCATCGGCCGCACCGGCTTGTGCATCAGGGTGTGGCCCAGCTCGCGGATCTGTTGCTTGAGCTCGTTGCTGTAGTTGGCGGTGATCATCATCGCCGGCAAGGGCTGGGCGCGGCGGGCATTGATCCGCGCCACGGCGTCGACGCCATTGCAGTCGTTGTCCAGGTGGTAGTCGGCGATCAGCAGGTCGGCCTCGGCATGGTAGTTGTCCACCTGGCGCGCCAGGTCCTCCTCCGACAGCGCGGTGACCACCCGGCAACCCCACCCCTCCAGCAGGGTGCGCATGCCAGCGCAAATCGCCGCATCGTTATCCAGTACCCACACCCGCGCCCCGCGCAGGCGTTCGAGCATCGGCTCGCTGATTGCCTGGCTCGGCTGGGCCTTGGGCGCGGTGGTGCTCAGCGGCACTTCGACAGCGAACACTGAGCCTTTGCCAAGCCATGAGCGCACCCGAATCCGGTGGCCAAGAATGCCGGCGATCTTTTCCACGATCGCCAGGCCCAGGCCCAAGCCACGGTCCTGGTCCGGGCGCTGCACATCGCCGCGCCTGAACTCCTGGAACATTTCTTCCAGGTGCTCTTCGGCGATACCGATCCCACTGTCCCATACCTCGATCCGCAAGCCGCCACGCTGGCGCCGGCAGCCCAGCACCACGCGGCCGCTGCGGGTGTAGCGGATGGCATTGCTGAGCAGGTTGCGCAGGATCCGCGCCAGCAGCTGAATGTCACTGCGCACCACGGCGGAGCAGCCCACGAAATGCAGCTCAAGCCCTTCGCTGCGCGCCACCTGGGCGTATTCGGCAGCGAGGTTGTCCATCAGTTCGCGCAGGGCGAACGGGGCGACATCGGCCTTGATCACGCCGGCATCGAGCTTGGAAATATCCACCAATGTACCTAGCAGGTTCTCCACATCCTCCAGCGAGTTGCTGACATTACGCACCAGGTGAGCACTGTTGTGCGGCTCGCGGTGTTCGAGCAAGGCGCTGGTGAACAGCCGCGCCGCGTTCAGTGGCTGCAGCAAGTCATGGCTGACGGCGGCAAGGAACTTGGTTTTCGACAGGTTGGCCTGCTCGGCCTCGCGCTTGGCCTCGCGCAGGCGCGATTCCACCCGGCTACGCTCCTCGATTTCGCGCAGCAGCTGCTCGTTGAGGCTGGTCAGCTCGGCCGTGCGCTCGCGTACCCGTTGCTCCAGGTGCTGATACGCCTGGTGCAGCGCCTGTGCGGTATTGCGTCGCTCGGTGATATCGCGGATCAACACGAAGATGCCCACCACTTCGCCATTGGCCAGGCGGTTCGGCACGTAGGAGCGCAGCATGTAGCGTTCCTGGCCGTTGATGTTGGTTTCGGCAAACTCGAAGGTTACGCTCTCCCCCGCCAGCGCCCGCGCCACGTAGGCCTCCAGGCGCTGGTAATGCTGCTCGCTGTGGGCTTCGCGCAGGCTCTGGCCCAGCATCACGCCACGAGGCCAGCAATACCATTCTTCATAGACCTTGTTGGTGAATTCGTAGACCAGGTCGGCATTCAGGTAAGCGATCAGCGCCGGTACATGGTCGGTGATCAGGCGGATCTGGTGCTGGTGTGCCGTCTCGGCCCGCTGCCGGGCCTCGCTGAGCAGGTGGTTGACGGCCTTGAGCTCGGCCATGGCCTGGTTCAGCGCTTCGGTGCGTTCGCGCACCTGCTCGGCCAGCACCACCGAATGCTGAAACGCGGCATAAGGGTCGTTGCCACGCGTGACGCCGGACTCGATACGCTCGATCAGGGCGCCGTTGATACGCTGCAGCTTGTGGTTCTGGTGCTGCAGCCGGGCGACCTCGGCCTGCAGTTCAGCGACCGACAGGAGGCCGGTTGCGGGCAATGGCGACTCCGGTGAAGGTCTGGTTGATGTGCATGCCATCGAACTGTTCTCCGTAGGTGTTGAAGCCGATCACCCGCTGCTCGCGCAGGAACGTACCGACCGCTTCCAGCCCGTCCCGGGCTTCCAGCTCCAGCCGCCGCAGGAAGCAATCGCAACCGATGGTCAGCAGCAGCGGGCCGAGGCGCTGCTGCAAGCCGTCGAACAACTGGTGCAGGTTCGGCAACAGCGGGCCCGGGGTCATGGCGGTAAGCACGATGCCGTTTTCCACAGCGCAGTAGAAACTCAGGCTCAGGTCCGGGTGCACCTGCTGTATCGCCCGCACGTAATACTGGTCGTGGATGCGCACGGCCAGCGGATGGGCAGCGAACACACGATGATCGAGCTCGGCCACCGGCACGCCGATGTGCCGGGCGTATTCCTCGGCAGCTGGCTCGGCATTCAGTTCGAAGACCCGGCGCTGGGCACTGTCGGCGCCGGTGACCACCAGCTTTTCCTGGCGCGGCAGGATGTGGTGGGTGGTGAACACTTCGAAGTCGAGCCAGGTATTGACCAGCACCACCACCGCCGCGCCGTGGTGGAACGCGCCGCCGAAATACACGTGGGTGCGGGTCAGGTAGTTGTCGTCGCCGGCCGAGCCGCCGAAATGCGGGATGTCGCCCAGGGCCGCACTGAGGGCGGCAAGCACCATTTCCTCACGGCTGGACAAGCCGTCGAGCAGGGTCAGGGCAAAGCTGTGGCCCTTGATCGGCGCCAGGTTATTGCTGCGGCAGGTGCCGACCAGGCGCTCGACCATCTGCTGGGCGTCGATCAGGCTGAAGCGCTCCATTTCATCGATCAGCTCGGTGGCGATGGAAAAGTGCCGATGATCGAACCCGACTGCCGTTATGCAATTGCGGCCGTAGCCCAGTGGGGTGATTTCGCCGGCGCTGGTGCAACCGACCAGGCGGATGCCGCCAAAACCCTGCTCCAGGGCTTCGCCCAAGGCCTGCAGGTCGTATTCGGCGGAGCAGAAGAACAGCACGAAGCCCAGGTGCGGGTGCAGCAACTGCGCCGCCAGCTCCTGGGCTGCCTGCCGGGCGTCGGTTGCCTGGGACATGGCGCTGACCACACCGTCGTTGTGAGCCTGCTGCATCGTGGTCTCCGGCGCGGGGTGGCTGAGTGATGAGTGTACGAAGGCGATCATCGACGACGAATGCTACTTGGGTAGCGGGTGGGCGGTTCGATGGACGTAATATCACCGGCATGCGCGGGACCTTGTAGGAGCGGCCTTGTGTCGCGAAAGGGCTGCAAAGCAGCCCCAGCAATTTGTGCATCGCTGCTGAAATCCTGGGGCCGCTTTGCGGCCCTTTCGCGACACAAGGCCGCTCCTACAATTGACCGTGTTGCCCGGTCTGGCAAGGCTTACCAGGTCAACACCGCCCCCACCGCAAAGGTATCGGTGTCTTCGTTCTGGTCACTGGTTTCATGGCCGTCGATGGAAAACTGGTTGTACTCGGCAACCAGCTTGAGGTTGTCGTTGACGTCATGGAACAGCGCCACGCCACGGGTTTCATAATCCGCACCACTGCCCACCGCACCGTTGCCATCGTCCTTGGTCTTGCCATACGACAGCGCCACCCGGTTCTTGCCGACCTTGTAGGAGCCCTGCAGCAGGTAGCCGTCGCTGTCGACATTGCGCAAGGTCGGTTCGCCAGCGTTGTTGGTGAAGAACGGGTTGATGCCCTTGGCCTGGAACCCCGAGCCGGTCAGCGACAGCCCCCCCATCTTCGCCTGCACACCGTAGCCGACACCTTTGGAGGTGACCGACTGCACCGCCGGGTCGGTGTTGTCGGAGGTCTGGTAGCTGCCGTTGAGCCAGCTGTAGATCTGCGCCCCACCCAGGTCGAACTGGTAGGTGATCTCGCTTTCGGTACGCGGGTTTTCCTGGTAGGCCTTGCCGGTCGGGCTGCTGTCGTTGGTGTCCACCGGGTCCATGATGCCCACCGCCACCCGCAGGCCGTCCATCACTGGGGTGCGATAGGTGATCTGCGAGGTGGGGAACGGGTACGGGTAGCCGCTACCGATGTTGCCGAACGAGACCCCGCCGCCGTCAACCAGCCCCAGGGTGTCACTGACCTGGCCATAACCGGCCAGCAGTTCGTCGAGCAGGATATTGGAACGGGCGAACAGCCCGAAGTCCTTGCCGATCAGCACCTCACCCCACTCGGGGTTGGCCACGGTGCCGTAGAACTGGCGCACGTCGATGGCGGTGTCGGTACCGTTGGTTTCGCTGTCGTTGATGGTCACCCAGAACGAGGCTCGCGCGCCGAGCTTCAGGTCATCCACCTGCTTGCCCATGTTGAAGCCCAGGTAGTTGGGCAGAAAGCCCATCTTCACCCGTGACTGGCGGCGATCGAACTGCTCGCCCTGCCGATCGACATCGCTGTTGACGTAGAAGGCGTTGATATAGCCGTCGGTGGAAAACGTCGTCTGGTCCTTGTCGTACAGCATGATCTCGGCCTGGGCCAGGCTGCTCAGGCAAAGGGTCGACAGGCTGACGGTAACAGCCGCCAGCAAACGTGGGGACAGATTCTTATTGTTGTACATGGCGCGCTCCGAAACGGGGACGGGATGTCGGAGGCGATTATCAGAAGCTGGCAAACAGCCAGAAACGCTGCCTTGGAGGGGGCTGCCAGATGCTTTGGGCCTGCGCGCGCGGCGTGATGATTCCGGCCCAGGACCGGGTTACGCCCAGAGGCAAGACTTCTGGCGTAACCCACAGGAGCAGGCGAGGATCAGTACGGCAGACTACGGCGGGCCCCTGTCAAAGGTCCAGGGCACCACTGAGCAAGGCGTTCAGCATGGGTGCGACGTCAGCGCGCTGCTCGTCCAGCAGACACAGCGGGAGGCCTTGCCAGGCTGGTTGTAAATCGGCCAATCCCTCGCCAATCAAGGCCAGCGGACAAACGATTGCCATTTGCAGCGAACGCAGCCGCCTGGCCAAGGCAGGGTCCACCGGCACCTGGACCTTGATCACCACTGCCGCGGGCTGCATTGCTGCACACAGCATGGGTATTTCTTCCAGCGGCTGCCTGCAACCGAGCACTTCGATGCGTTGCTGCTCGCTGCTCAACAGCAGCCCGGTGCACAACACCTGCAGTTCGGCTTGCCCCTCGGTGCCTGCCAGCAGCACGCGCGGTGCATCGGCCTGGTTCATCTGCAGGCGCATCAGCAGGCGGGCGCGCAGGAACATGTCCAGAAACAGCCATTGGCTACGCTGGCCCGGCGCAATGCCTGAGGCCAGGCCATGCCAGACTGGCATCAGCACATCACGCAGCACGGTGGCCTTGGGCAGGACGGTGAACAACTGCCCATGGATGCTTTCCAGCGCTTGTGTATCGAATGCCTTGGTTGCACGCTCCACGGCAGCGCGCCAGTCGTCGAACGCCGAGTGCTGCTGCACCGGCGCATCCGGCTGGCCTGCGAGCATGCCGCCTACCTTGCTGATGGGCACCCCATTGCCGGTCCAGCGCAAGATGTCGCGTATGCGCTGGACATCGCGAGCGCTATAAAGGCGATGGCCGCCCTCGGTGCGCTGCGGGCTTATCAACCCATGGCGCCGCTCCCATGCCCGCAAGGTCACCGGATTGATGCCGGTCAGGCTGACCACATCGCGCATGGGTAGCAAATCGGCTGGGGTGGCGTCAGTCATGATGAGGGTTTATCTGGGGGGTGGCACATTCTAAACCCATATGCACCTTCTGCGGCGAGCCTCCTTGGGTCATCATGCAACAAACGGCGCCGAGGCCTTCTGCACGCAGGCCAGGCTACGCACTTCGCATCCTAAATGCCTGTAGGTGGGCCCCATGATCAACGCGAAACTCATGCAACTGATGGTCGAGCATTCCAACGATGGCATCGTCGTCGCAGAGCAGGAGGGCGACGACAGCATCCTTATCTACGCCAACCCCGCCTTCGAGCGCCTGACCGGCTATCGCGCCGAGGACATCCTGTATCAGGACTGCCGTTTTCTGCAGGGCGACGATCATGACCAGGCAGGCCTTGCCAACATCCGCGAGGCGATCCGTGGAGGCCTGCCGTGCTGCCAGGTGCTGCGCAATTACCGCAAGGACGGGAGCTTGTTCTGGAACGAGTTGTCCGTCACGCCGGTGTACAACGAGGCGGACCAGTTGACGTACTACATCGGCATCCAGCGCGATGTCACAGCGCAGATTTTCGCTGAGGAGAAACTACGCGAGCTGGAGGCCGAGGTGGCTGAATTGCGCCGACAACTGGGCCAGGCGGAGCGCTGAACAAAACCTATACAAGATCGTTGACTTGTATAGATTTACGCTTAGACTTCAGATATACCTGTACAACAAGCCATTTCTGTACAGGATTTCCTGGAGTCCAGCATGTCAGCGTATCTGCAGCAATTCGCCGAGCACTTCAGCAGACTCGACGGGGGCAACCTCGGCACCCTTGAAAAGCTGTACAGCGACGATGTCACTTTTCGCGATCCGTTGCATCAGATCCAGGGGCTGCGGGCTCTGCGAACCTATTTCGCGCAGTTGTACGCCAACGCTCACGACATTCGCTATGCCTTTTCCAGCATCGACGAAGTGATGCCCGGGCAAGGTTACCTGCGCTGGACCCTGCAGTTTCGCCACCCACGCCTGGCCCGCGGTCAGCAGATCAGCTTGCAGGGATGCAGTTACCTGCAATGGCATGACCGGGTCCATTTTCACCAGGACTATTTCGACGCAGCAGCCCTGCTCTACGAACATGTTCCAGTCATGGGCGGTGCGATTCGATGGCTCAAAGGCCGGATGGCATGAGCCGCTGCTGGCTGACAGGCGCAAGCAGCGGTATCGGTGCCGCACTTGCACAATGCCTGCTGGAGCAAGGCCACCAGGTCGCCTTGGGCGCACGGCATGCAGATCGTCTGGCCCCGTTGGCTGAACGTTTTCCCGGGCAGGTGCTGCTGGCCATTGGCGACCTGGACGACCCCGTACAGGTCGCCGGGATCGCAACCCGTATCGAGCAGGCCTGGGGAGCGCTGGACAGGGTGATCCTCAATGCAGGCACCTGCGAGTACCTGGAGCCGGACCATTTCGACCCTGCCTTGGTCGAGCGTGTGGTCCGTACCAATTTCCTTGCTGTCAGCTACTGCCTGGCAGCGGCCCTGCCCTTGCTTCGCGCCGGTCAACGCCCTCATCTGGTGGTCATGGGCAGTTCGGTGACCTGGCTGGCCTTGCCCCGTGCCGGCGCCTATGGCGCGTCCAAGGCAGCCGTGCGTTATCTGGTGGAATCGCAGCGCATCGACCTGGCCCGCGAAGGCATCGCCGTCACCCTCGTCAACCCGGGCTTTGTCGACACGCCATTGACCCGTCGCAACGATTTCCCCATGCCGCAGCTGTGGTCGGCGCAGCGCGCAGCCAGCCATATTGCCAAACGCCTTCCCGAGCGCCCGCTGGAAATCAACTTCCCCCGGCTTTTCATCCTGGTATTGCGCCTGCTTGGCGCACTGCCCGCGCGCCTGCGCCTGGGGCTTGGGCAACGCCTTGCCCGTCATGAACAGGAATGATGATCCATGCGTATAGCAATCATCGGCAGCGGCATTGCAGGGCTGTCCTGCGCTCATCTGCTGTCACGCAAGCATGAGGTGACGGTTTTCGAAGCCGAGAAATGGATCGGGGGCCACACGCATACCCTCGATGTGATCTGGCAGGGTGAACGCCATGCAATAGATACCGGCTTCATCGTCTTCAATGACTGGACCTACCCGCACTTCATCCGCTTGCTCGACCATCTGAAGGTCGCCTCACGGCCGACCGAAATGAGTTTCTCGGTGCATGATCCGGTCACTGGCCTGGAATACAACGGGCACGACCTGAATACCCTGTTCGCCCAACGCCGCAACCTGGTGTCCCCGGGGTTCTGGGGGATGCTACGGGATATTCTGCGTTTCAATCGTCAGGCACTCGCCGACCTGGATAACCAGCGTATCGATGCCAACGCGACCCTGGGCGCCTACCTCCGGGCTCAGCGCTATGGACAGCGCTTCATCGACCATTACATCGTACCGATGGGGTCGGCGATCTGGTCGATGTCCCGCGCGGACATGCTCGGCTTCCCACTTGCGTTCTTTGTGCGGTTTTGTCGCAACCACGGCTTGTTGTCGGTCAACCAACGTCCACAGTGGCGCGTGATCGAAGGGGGTTCGCGCAGCTATGTCAGTCCGCTGTGCCGGCCGTTTGCCGGGCGCATCCGCCTCGACTGCAAGGTTTTCCGGGTCAGCCGCGACGAAGGTGGCGTCACCCTGACGAGCGCTGCCGGTACCGAGCGTTTCGACAATGTGGTGTTCGCCTGCCACAGCGACCAGGCCCTGGCTTTGCTCGAAGCGCCGAGCGTGCAGGAACGGGAAGTGCTCGGCGCCATCGGTTATGCCAGCAACGATGTGGTGCTGCACACCGATACCCGTCTGCTACCCCGCCGCAAGCGCGCCTGGGCCAGCTGGAACTACCGTCTCGGCGGGCCGCAGCAGGCGCCTGCCGCGCTGACCTACAACATGAACATTCTGCAAGGTATCCAGGCACCGACGACCTTCTGCGTGAGCCTCAACCAGACCGCGCTGGTGGATCCGGCGCAGATCATTGCCCGCTTCCAGTACGACCATCCGCAATACAGCCTTGCGGCGTGCGCCGCGCAGGCGCGCCAGGCGCAGCTGCAGGGCCAGCGCCACAGTTACTTCTGCGGCGCCTACTGGGGCAACGGCTTTCACGAGGATGGCGTAGTCAGTGCGTTGAAGGTGGCCGCGCATTTCGGAGAGCACCTGTGAACAGCAGCCTTTGCGTGGGCTGGGTCAGCCACCGGCGCCTGGCGCCGCGCCCCCACGCCTTCCGCTACAGGATCGGCATGTTCTACCTAGACCTGGACGAGCAAGCCTTGCTGACAGGCCTGTCACGCTGGCTGTGGCGCTGGCGCCTGGCGCCGCTCAGCTGGAACCAGGCAGATTACCTGCCAGCCCAGACCCGCCGGGGCGAGTCCCTGGCCCAGGCTGCACGCTTGCTGGTGCGCAGCGCGACGGGAGAAATGCCTGAGGGGCCGGTGCACCTGCTCACGCAATTGCGTTGCTGGGGGCTGTCGTTCAACCCGGTCAGTTTCTATTTCTGCCATGACCGCGACGGACGGCTGACGGCAATCCTGCTGGAGGTGCGAAACACACCATGGCGTGAACGCTTCCATTACGTGCTGCCGGTGCGCGGAAACCTTGCCGGGCCCTTCACCGTCGCCAAGGCCTTCCATGTGTCGCCGTTCATGCCACTGCACATGGACTATCGCTTGCGCTTCGCCCTGGACGCTGAACATGTGCGCATCCACATGGAGAACTGGCAAGGCGATAGCAAGGTGTTCGAGGCCGACCTGGCCTTGCAACGCCAGGCGCTGGATAGAGCCGCTGTGCACCGATACGTACTGGCCTTCCCATGGATGAGCCTGCGCACCGTCTCGGCCATTTACTGGCAGGCATTGCGCCTGCTGTTCAAACGCACACCCGTCCATGACCACACGGCCAGCCAGCGTGACCTGGCGCTCGGCCATTCCTGCGAGGACCCTGATGATGTCGAACCCCACCCTGAGCGTTAGCAAGTTCGCAGGCCTCGGGCCATTGTTCGGCGGGCTGGCACGAAATGCCGTGCTCGCCCGGCTGGGCAGGCTGCGCCATGGCCACCTGCGCCTGCTCAGCCACGGGCAGCAGTGGAGTTTCGGTGACGCCCACAGCCCGTTGCAGGCCGAGGTGGAGATCCTTGATGACATCACCTGGGGCCTGATAGCCGGCAATGGCTCGATCGGTGCTGGCGAAGCCTACATTCACGGCTATTGGCGCAGTCCCGACCTGGCGCTGGTGACTCGTCTGTTCGTCGCAAACCTTGAGGTACTTGACGCCCTCGAGGGGGGCCTGGCCCGCTTCGGCCGCCCTGCCCTGCGGTTGCAGCACAAACTCAACCGCAACAACAGGCGTGGTGCCCGCCGCAATATTCTGGCGCACTACGATCTGGGCAATGCCCTGTTCGAGCGGCTGCTCGACCCCACCATGATGTATTCGGCAGCTCAGTTCGAACACCCGGGGCAGACACTGGAGCAAGCACAGCTGCACAAGCTGGAGCGCATCTGCCAGAAGCTGGAGCTGAGCCCTGCCGACCACCTGCTGGAGATCGGCTGCGGGTGGGGCAGCCTGGCAATCCACGCCGCCACCCGATATGGCTGCAAGGTCACCACCACCACGCTTTCCGAGGCGCAGTACAGCCATACTCTGCAACGCGTTCAGGCCCTGGGGCTGGAGCAGCGCGTGAAAGTGCTTCGCGAAGACTACCGCGATCTTCAAGGCACCTTCGACAAACTGGTCTCGATCGAGATGATCGAGGCTGTCGGCCACCGTTACCTGCCGGTGTATTTCCGCCAGTGCGCCTCGCTACTCAAGCCCGACGGCCTGATGCTGTTGCAAGCGATCACCATACGCGACCAGCGCTATGAGCAGGCGCGGCGGTCGGTCGATTTCATCCAGCGCTACATCTTCCCCGGTGGCGCCCTGCCTTCGTTGAGCGTGATGCTGGAAACTGCCAGCCGGCACACCGCACTCAACCTCTTGCACATGGAAGATTTCGGCCAGGACTATGCCCACACATTGCGGCATTGGCGAGAAAACCTGCGCCAGGCACGCGCAGCGTTGACGGACCTTGGCTACGACGACATGTTCCAGCGCCTGTGGGAGTTCTACCTGTGTTACTGCCAAGGCGGTTTCGAGGAGCGCACCATCGGTGTCGCGCATCTGCTCTGGGCAGCGCCCCAGGCACGGCGCGCGCCCTTGCCTGGCAGTGCCTGATGAGCCGTGGCTGGCTGCTCGCCAATGCCTTGTGGCTACAGGCTGGCTGGTGGCTATGCGTACTGGGGGCCGAAAAGCCCTTCCTGTCGATGCTGGTGATTGCTGGCCTGGCGGTGCATCTGAGCCTGTGCCCGGCCGTCCACGCAGAGGTCAAGGCGCTGTTGCTGGTAACGCCGGTCGGGTGTGTGCTGGATAGCGTGCTGGGCGCGCTGGGCGTGTTCAGCTTCGACACCTGGCCATTGCCGCTGTGGCTTGCGCTGCTGTGGCTGGTACTGGCCAGCGGCATGCGCCACAGCCTGGCATGGGCCGACAGGCACTGGCAGCTCGGTGCACTGCTGGGTGCAGTTGGCGGCCCGCTGGCCTATGTAGGCGGAGCGGGGCTGGCAAATGTCGACTTGCCCATGGGCCCACTGGTAACCGGCCTGCTACTGATGCCGATATGGGCCGTTACCCTCCCCCTGCTCGTGCGCCTTGCGGTGCGGTGCTGACTTGCGGCATCGTTCGGAGCAGTAGCGCACCTGCTCCCAGCAACGTGACCAGCGCTTGCGCCAGTTGAACGGCCGCCCACACACCACGCAGACCTTGCTGGGCAAAAGACCCTTTTTCATACCGGCTGCGCCGCATCGAGTCGCGCCAAAAGTGACTGGCCACGCTGCCAGATGGCATCGCGACGGTCAGCCGACATGCCATCGAGGTTTCGATAGACCAGCGCCAGACGCGGGTTGGCCGAAAGCAGGTGGCGATGACGGATGAGAAAATGCCAGTACAGGGCATTGAACGGGCAGGCGTCCTCCTCGGCCACCTGGTCAACCCTGTAACTGCAGGCCTTGCAATGATCGGACATGCGCTGGATGTAGCGACCGCTGGCGCAGTAAGGCTTGGAGCCCAGGTAGCCGCCGTCGGCGTACATCACCATACCAAGCGTGTTGGGCAGTTCGACCCAGTCGAAGGCATCCATGTAGACAGCCAGGTACCACTCACAGATTGCGGTGGGCGCGATACCGGCCAACAAGGCGAAGTTGCCGGTGACCATCAGGCGCTGGATATGGTGAGCGTAACCCAAGCGAAGGGTTTGCCCGATGGCCTGCTCCATGCAGCGCATGCGGGTGCGACCGGTCCAGTAGAATTCCGGCAACGCTCGCTCGTTACCCAGGTAATTGAGCGCGGCATACTCCGGCATGCGCAGCCAATAGATGCCGCGTACATACTCACGCCAGCCGATCAGCTGGCGGATGAAGCCCTCTGCTGCATTGAGCGGCACTCGCCCCTCGCGCCAGGCCTTGTCGACCCCGTCGCATAGAAAACGCACATCAAGAAGCCCGATGTTGAGTGCTGCACTGATGCGCGCATGGAACAGGTACGGCTCGCCCTCGGCCATCGCATCCTGGTAGTCACCGAAAGCCGCCAGGCCGAAATCCAGAAAGTGTTGCCAGAGCTGCTGTGCCTCGGCATGGGTCACCGGGTAGTCGAAACCGTCGATGGCTCCGTAGTGGTCGCTGAAGCGTTGCCGTACCAGGGCTATGACTGCAGCTGTGATGTCGTCCTGTGCGAAATGTGCGGCGAAGGGGCCACGTAGCTGGCGAGGCAAGGCCTTGCGGTTGTCGCCATCGAGATTCCAGGTTCCACCTGCCGGGCTGCCGTCAGGCTCCAGCAGCAGGCCGGTGCGTTTGCGCATGCCACGGTAGAAGTGTTCCATGCGCAGTTGGCCGCGCTCCCGGGCCCAGCGCGCGAAAGCTTCGCGAGAGCATAGAAATCGCGTGTCGCGATGCCACACAAGCGGCAGTGCGGCATCGCGCAACGCCTGCTCCAGGCGCCACTCTCCGCACTCGGTCAGGTGAATATGCGTGGCTCCCAGGGCCTGCTGCCAGCGCCGCAACTCGCCAACGATGGTTCCGCTGTTGCCGTCATCATCGAGTTGCACATAATGCACCTGCCAACCGCGCTCGCGCAGTGCCAGTGCGAAGTGCCGCATGGCGCTGAAGATCAGGACGATCTTCAGCGGATGATGCGGCACGTACCTGGCCTCCCCTTCCACTTCCGCCATCAGCACAGCATCGCGGGCAGGATCGAGGGCGTTGAGGCTTGCCAGGTCGAAGGACAGCTGGTCACCCAGTACCAGACCCAGGCGCATCTTCAGGCTACCCCTGGCTGGTCAGCGTTACCGTTATGCAGATTCATGGCATGCCCCCCAGCAGACGCTGACGCAGTTGTTGATCCCTGGCCCGCGGATCGAGCCAGATGGCGAAGAACGCCCGTGCAAAAACGGGGTCGGCGACCGCCCGGCTGAGTTTGCCATCGACGTAGAAGCGGCAGCCCTGCCCCGGCATGTACAAGCCGGTGATGCGCATGCCTGGCTGTACATCCACAAACGCCTGCTGCATGGCTTGGGACCACGCCGCGCGCCGCTGCGGCGTCACGTTTTCAGGTGCCAGCCGGTACATTTCCTCGAGGCTGGCCTGTACCAGCGTGTCCCTGGACAGGCTTCGGTGATAGGCGAGCTCAAGGGCAAAAGGCCGGCTCCAGTCCTGGACCGGACCTGCCGCCCAGAGCTGTGCGGTGTAAAGGCGCAAGCCAAACCAGCTGAACTCACCGACGCCCAGCCGTTGCGCTGCCGGCAGCTCCGCTCGCCAGTCCGCCGCCTCCGACAGGGCAGTCAATAGCAGGCAAAGCCAGGCCCAACGAGTTGTGTGCCCCATACTGACCTCGAGCACGTGAAATACCTATACAATATTAGAAACTATGTACAGTTTTTTATGAGGTTGTACAACTTTTACTTGCGGGTCTCAGGGCCTTGTTTCGGCAGAGCCAGTGACAGTGGCATACCAGCGTCGGCGCCGGCAAAGGAGGCAGTTCAGTGAGCCTTATCAATAACCTTCATACCCCCGCCAACGTGCTGGTCTGCGGAGCCAGCCAGGGGATCGGCCTTGCACTGTGCACCCAGCTGCTGGCGCGCGACGACATCGGACGGGTGTTTGCCGTCTCGCGACATGCCACCAGCAGCCCTGCGCTGGATGCTTTGTTCGCCGAGCACCCACGACAGTTGGTTCGCATCGACTGCGACGCGTGTTCCGAAGTGGCACTGCAAACACTGGCGGCGCGGGTGGGAGCCTGCTGCAACCACTTGAACCTTGTATTTTGCACGCTTGGGGTGCTGCAAGCGCCGCCCGCGCGGGCCGAAAAAGCGCTGACACAGGTAGATATGGCGGGGCTGCTGGCCAGCTTCACGACCAACTGTTTCGCCCCTGTCCTGCTGCTCAGGCACTTGCTGCCCTTGTTGCGACAGCAACCGATGACCTATGTGGCGCTGTCGGCGCGGGTCGGGTCGATCAGCGACAATCATCTTGGCGGGTGGTACAGCTATCGCGCCAGCAAGGCCGCGCTCAACCAGCTTATGCTTACCGCGAGCATCGAGCTCAAGCGACTGAACCCTGCTTCCACGGTACTGTTGCTGCATCCCGGGACCACCGACACCCGCCTTTCCCAACCCTTTCAGGGCAATGTGGCGCCAGGAAAACTGTTCTCGCCGGCGTTTGCAGCGACATGCATCCTAGCGCTGGTGAGCCGACACGGCCCGGAACAGAGCGGTACATTCTGGGCGTGGGACGGGACACCGATTGCCTGGTGACTCCAGAGCCAGCCTGGATTCCCCTCTCAGCTGAATACCCAGAGCACGCGGGTGAGCTTGTCTGTCAGGTTGGCGTAACGAAAGCTCGCGTGGGGTTGCAGCTGAAAACTGTCATTGGCGCGCAGCGTTACCGGCTCGCCGCCATCCAGCCAGACGGTCAGTTCGCCTTCGAGCACGAAGCAGCCCTGCTCCGAGCTGTCATCCAGGTACTCCTCGCCACTGCTGGCCCCCGGCTCCAGGTGGCTGTCGAGCATGGAGAACGCGCCCGTTATCGTGGGGGATGCCAGCACATCGGTGATGCCACCGGCCAGGTGAAGGGTACGACGCTCGTGAGGGCGGGTGACCCAGTCGAGCTCGCGGGGCTGGTCCAGCTTGTAGAAATAGGCCGTGGAGACGCCGAGCTCTTCGCTGATAGCCGTGAGGTCGGCCACGGTTGGGCGGGATACGCCCCGTTCGACCTGGGACAGAAAGCCCACCGAACGGCCGATGCGCTGCGCCAGTTCGCCCAGTGTCAGGCCCTTGAACTTGCGCAGGTCGCGAATCAGTACGGCCAGGCCTTCGATCTCTTCGTGCACTTTCATGGTTGAATCGCGACTACGGATGGGAAAATTGATGCCCTGAAAAGTACATGATTCATTTCACAAAGCAAGATGCTTCGCGGCATTGCAAGATGCCGGCGACGATATGCCTGCGACTGTCTAGCCCAGACTCCAGAAGTTTGTGCGATCCCTGTGGGAGCGGGTTTACCCGCGAACACGGACGAAGTCCGTGCCATCCACCGCGGCGCCTGCTTCGCGGGTAAACCCGCTCCTACAGGTATCAGACCCAGACGCTCAGCGAACAGCCTCGTACGTCAGGTCCAGACACTTGCGGGCTTTTTCCACCAGTTCGTCGATCTCCTCGATGCTGATCACCAGCGGCGGCGCGATGATCATGGTGTCGCCCACGGCACGCATGATCAGCCCGTTGTCGAAGCAATGCTGGCGACAGATCATGCCGACACCTTTGCCTTCATGACGCGCACGGGTGGCCTTGTCCTTCACCAGCTCGATCGCACCGAGCATGCCCAGGCCGCGTACCTCGCCTACCAGCGGGTGGTCGGCCAGCTCGCGCAGGCGCTGTTGCAAGTACGGAGCGGTCTTGTCGTGCACCTGCTCGATGATCCTTTCATCACGCAGTATCCGCAGGTTCTCCAGGCCCACCGCAGCCGCCACCGGGTGGCCGGAATAGGTGAAGCCGTGGTTGAAGTCGCCGCCTTCGCTGATGACTTTGGCCACTTCATCTCGCACGATCACGCCGCCCATGGGGATATAGCCGGAGGTAAGGCCCTTGGCGATGGTCATCAGGTCGGGCTTGAGGTCGTAGTAGTCGCTACCGAACCACTCGCCTGTACGGCCGAAGCCGCAGATCACTTCGTCAGCGACGAAGAGGATGTCGTACCTGGCCAGGATCTCCTTCACCTTCGGCCAGTAGGTCTGCGGTGGAATGATCACCCCGCCAGCGCCCTGGATCGGTTCGGCGATGAAGGCGGCAACGTTGTCCACGCCAACTTCGAGGATCTTCTTCTCCAACTGTTCGGCCGCCCACACGCCGAAGTCGGCCTCGGTCATGTCGCCGCCTTCGCCATACCAGTATGGCTGCGGGATATGCACGATATCCGGGATCAGCCCGCCCTGCTGGTGCATCCCGCTCATGCCGCCCAGGCCCGCGCCGGCCACGGTGGAGCCGTGGTAACCGTTGATGCGGCCGATGATGACCTTCTTGCTCTTCTGGCCCTTGAGCGCCCAGTAATGGCGGACCATGCGCAGCACGGTGTCGTTGCCTTCGGAGCCGGAGCCGGTGAAGAACACATGGTCCATGCCTTGCGGGGCCACATCGGCGATCGCCTTGGCCAGTTCCAGCGCGGGCGGGTGCGCGGTCTGGAAGAACAGGTTGTAGTACGGCAACTGCTTCATCTGCTGACTGGCGACGTCGGCCAGCTCATCGCGCCCATAGCCCACCGCCACGCACCACAGCCCCGCCATGCCATCGAGAATCTTGTGGCCTTCGCTGTCCCAGAGGTACACGCCCTTGGCCGAGGTGATGATGCGCGGGCCTTTCTCGGCCAGTTGCCGAACATCGCTGAACGGGGCCAGGTGGTGGTCGCGGCTCATGGCTTGCCAGGCGAGGGTCTGGGAATTCTGCTCACTCATTGACTTCACTCCATCACGTTGCGCAGCCGTGCCACGCAGGTACTTTTTTGTAATTGGGATAGATCGCTGTCAGGCGGACTTCAACAGCATCTGGCGCAATACCGAGCGATGCCGACAGGCCTTGCCAAAGGACTGGAAGATGGTCAGGTAATGCGGGTTGTCCATGACCTGGTACTCGGGGTGCCATTGCACGGCCAGGGCAAAACCCTTGCTGTTCTCGACCGAAATTGCTTCCACCAGGCCATCGGGTGCCAGCGCCTCCACCCTCAGCCCGGGGGCCAGTACATCAATGCCCTGGCCGTGGATGGAATTGACCTCGATGACCGCCGGCAAGCCCATGCGGTCGAGCATGCCGCCGGGTTCTATATGCAGGGCGTGACGCGGGCCGTATTGCTTTTCGATGGGCTCACCCTTGCTTTCGCGGTGGTCCATGAACATGCCGGTCTCATGCACCTTCTGGTGCAGCGTGCCGCCCAGCGCCACGTTCATTTCCTGGAAGCCACGGCAGATGCCGAGCACCGGCACACCGGCGGCGATGGCCGCACGCATCAGCGGCAAGGTGGTGGCATCACGCAGCGGGTCGTGATGGGTGCCCGCTGCACTGGCCGGGCCGTTGTAGTGCAACGGTTCGATGTTGGACGGCGAACCGGTGAAGATCAGCCCATCCACCACGTCGAGAATATCGGCGCTGTCCATCAGGTCTGCGAGGCTGGGTATCACGATGGGCAGCCCGCACGCTGCCTTGGCCGCCGCGCGCGCGTACTTCTCGCTGATGGTCTGGGTTGCATGCAGCTCGATCATGCTGGTGCATGCGGTAATGCCGATAACGGGCACACGTGGCATATCTTCCTCCGGCAAATCCATATTGCGCGTTGTATTGAAACGGTAGAAAGGCAGGGTGCAGCGGCGCTGCCCCAACCCCGGCACCTACAGGAACCAGCGGTATTCGCGGGCATCGATGTGGCGCATGAAGTCCAGTTGCTCCTGGTATTTGTTTTCGCAGTAGACCATCACGAATTCACTGCCCAGGCCCTCGTTCACCTCCGGGTGGTGACGCATGGCCGCCAGGGCACTGAAGGCATCCTTGGGGAACTCGATGCCGCTCTGGCGGTTGTCGTTCAGCGGGGCAATGGGCTCGACGCCACGTTCCAGGCCATGCTCCATCCCGGTCAGGATGGCCGCCAGCACCAGGTACGGGTTGGCGTCGGCACCGGCGAGGCGGTGTTCGATGCGCAGGTTGCGCGGGTCGGACTCGGGGATGCGAATACACGCATCGCGATCTTCGAAACCCCAGCTAGCCTTGCTCGCCGCGTTGACCATGGCGCCGTAACGGCGGTAGGCATTGTGGTTGGGGGCGAAGATCGGCATGCAGTGCGGCAGCAGCTCCAGGCACCCTGCCACCGCATGGCGCAGCTTGCGCTGGTCATCGCCGGCCAGGATGTTGTTGCCGGCGTTGTCGTACAGGCTGACGTGCACATGCATGCCGCTGCCCGGCGCGTCGAGGTACGGCTTGCTCATGAAGCTGGCTCGGTAGCCGTGCTTCATCGCGATCCCGCGGGTACTGCGGCAGAACAGCGCCGACCAGTCCGCCGCGCTCATGGCATCGTCGCTGTGCGAGAAGTTGATCTCGAACTGGCCTGGGCCCAGCTCCGCGGTGATGACGTTCGCCGGCACGCCCTGCTCGTTGGCGCCATCGACCATCTCGTGCAGCACCGGTGCGAAACGCGACAGCCGCTCGATGTGCATGTTCGGCTGGTCGTCGTGGTCGTCGGTCGCCTTGTCGCGTGGGTACTGTGGCAGGCCGTTGTCGAGCTTGCGGTCGAACAGGTAGAACTCCAATTCGAAGGCCACCACCGGGCGAATGCCGCGCCTGGCCAGGCGCTGGATCACCCGGGCCAGCACTTCACGGGGCTCGAACTCGATGGGCTTGGCAGTGCCGTCGGAGGTGATGAGCATCTGCGCGATCGGTTCCTTTTCCCAGCGCACCGGCTTGAGGGTACCCGGCACCAGGCGGCGGGCGGCATCCGGGTCGCCGTCGGCGAAGCAGTAGTCACCGATCGGGTAGAGGCCACCCTGGGTGCCCAGCAGCACGCAGTTCTGCGGCAACTTCAGCGGCGCGCCGGCTGCGACTTTTTCCAGCATGTCCATGGGGTAGCGCTTGCCGTAGAAGTGCCCGGGAATATCCAGCGCAATCAGGTCGACATAACGTATTTCTGGGTGCTGCGCTCGGAACGAGCGCACTTCAGTCAGCAGATCCGGAAAGACGACACTCATCTTCTTGTCCTTGTGAGGTGAACGAATTCAGTTGAAGACCCAGAGCACGCGGGTGGTTTTTTCCGTCAGGTTGGCGTAACGGAACTGCGCGTGGGGGTGCAGCTGGAAGCAGTCGTTGGCCTGCAGGGTCACGGCGTCGCCGTGGTCCAGCCAGACCGTGAGTTCGCCTTCGAGCACGAAACAGCCCTGCTCGGAACGGTCAGTCAGGTACAGCTCGCCACTGCTGGCGCCTGGCTCGAGATGGCTGTCGAGCATGGAGAACGCGCCGCCGATGGTGGGCGAAGCCAGCACATCGGTAATGCCCGACTCGAGGTACAGCGTGCGCCGCTCGTGGGGGCGCGTGACCCAGCTGACACTGCGGGGCTTGCTCAGGTTGTAGAAGTACGCGGTGGATACGCCGAGCGCTTCACTGATGGCGGTGAGGTCGGCCACGGTAGGGCGCGAAACACCGCGCTCGACCTGGGACAGGAAGCCGACCGAGCGGTTGATGCGCTCGGCCAGTTCGCCCAGGGTCAGGTTCTTGAATTTGCGCAGGTCGTGAATAAGGATCGCGAGGGCTTCAACCTCTTCGTGCATCTTCATCGTTTGAGACTGCCGTGAAATTTTTAGAGTTATTTTTCATGAAAAATTACATGAAAAATTTCACGAGTCAAGCCGAAGCTGAAAATGGGAAGCCGCGAATGGAGATGTGGGGGGGGCAACAAGTAGCGTAGAGGCGTAACCAGAAAAGTACCTTGAAGCCCTCAGGAAGCGAGGGCCTGCGAACGCTGTCGTACCGGCATTTCATAGCGGTGCGGTTGCTGCCAGGCCAGCTGTGCCTGGACATCGACCGCCGCATCCATCACTTTTTGCGCCCAGTTCTCATCCTTGGGGCACACCACCACCACGCGAAAACCGTGGTCGACGCCTTCCAGCCGCACGCCCTCGGAATCATCGACATGCAGGTCGATATCGAAGGCCGACGGCAACTTCGAGGGCGCATTCTCAAGCCCGTTCACGGCCAGGATATGCTGGTGCCGGTCACTGTTGACCACGCCATCGACGCGGATACCGTAGAGCATCAACCAACGGCGGATGTAGGACGGCGTGCGCCCCGACGAGGTGTAGATCCAGATGCTGCAACCCTGGCGGCGCAGGTCGCGGATCAGCGAGCGCGTGCCACTGCGCAGGGGTTCACCCAACCAGCGGTGGACGAACGCCGGCAGCTTGCTGTGCTCGGCGGCGGCGTGGTCGGCCTGGCAGGCGAGCGTGTCGTCGATATCGAACGAAATGCGTACCTGCGGGCGATTGAACGTGCGCTCGATGGCTTGCCGCCCGCGCTGGAACAGAGAAGGGCTTTGCATCAGCGGCACCTCTCGCGCGCAGGCATGGATGTGCCGCCCAGGAAGAACTTGCCGGGCTCGGGCGCGTGCGCTTCAAGGAAAGCTGCATACTTTTTCTTGATCTTGGGTAGTTCGTACAAAGCCTTGACCCCATGCTTGGCGGAGTTGCGTATGACCGAGGACGGGTTGAAGTAACCCTCGGCGTTGTCCAGCGACAGCACGAATGGTGGTAGCCCCGCGCGCATCAGCAAGTAGCTGACAATGAGCGACCCTGTGCGGTTGTTGCCTTCGATGAACAGCTGCGGCTTGCTCAGAATTCGAACATAGACACCCGCCGCACGCTTCCAGATCGAGTCGCTGCCATACGAGCAATACCAGTTGTAGAGGTCCTTGATGCCGCCCTCCACATTATTGAAAAAGTGCGCCTCGGTCGCCGCCAGGTGCGGGGCAAATTCCAGCCTGCGTGCCGGGTCGCTGCCGCACAGCACGGTGGCGTTGATCTCCAGCATCAGGTTCAGTTGCTGAAGGTCGAAAAGGTCGACACCCCGGGCGACATAGTCGTCAATCAGGGCATAGCCTTCAACCACATTCAGCAGCACCTCGTCGGTGAATGGGTCCCGCGGTTCGGTGAAATGCTGGCTGAGTTCGGCAAAGCGGGCCTGCACCTCACGCAGTGCGCGCTCTACCGCTGGCAGATCAAGACGACGCGTCGCTGGCATTGGAAATCCCTGGTAACACTTGGCGGAAGGTAATCCGGCCGGGTGTTGCAGCCTTCCTGACTGCAACACCCGGCCACCTTGGCAGGTACGGCCTCAGCTGAACTTGCCGCTGATGTAGTCGGCGGTCAGCTGCTCACGCGGGTTCTGGAAAATCTGCGTGGTCGGGCCCATTTCGACCAGGTAACCGGTACGGGTGCCCTTGGAGATGTCGACCGAGAAGAACGCAGTGGTGTCGGCCACACGAATCGCCTGCTGCATGTTGTGGGTCACCAGGGCGATGGTGTAGTCCTTCTTCAACTCGACCATCAGCTCCTCCACCCGGCGGGTGGCAATCGGGTCGAGTGCCGAGCAGGGTTCGTCCAGCAGCAGCACTTCCGGCTCGGTGGCGATGGCGCGGGCGATGCACAGACGCTGTTGCTGGCCGCCGGACAGGGCCAGGCCGCTGACCTTGAGCTTGTCCTTCACCTCGTCCCACAGCGCGGCACCCTGCAGCGCGTGCTTGACGCGGTCGCCGATGTCGCCCTTGTAGCGGTTCAGGCGCAGGCCGAAGGCGACGTTGTCGAAAATGCTCATCGAGAACGGGTTGGGCTGCTGGAACACCATGCCGATGTAGCGGCGCACCACCACAGGGTCGACGCCCTTGCCGTAGACATCCTGGCCCAGGAAGTGCACATGGCCTTCGAAGCGGAAGCCCTTCACCAGGTCGTTCATGCGGTTGAGGCTACGCAGCACGGTACTCTTGCCGCAGCCGGACGGCCCGATGAAACCGGTGATCTCGTTCTTGCGGATCGGCACATGGCTGTCGCGAACGGCCATGAAGTTGCCGTAGAAGATCTTGTCCAGCTTGCAGTCCATGACGATGGGGGCTTCGCTGACCACGGGAGCGGCTTTTGGCGCAGTGGATACGTTCAAGGTCGGATGCTCCCTTTCTCAATACTTGGGCTTGCCGAATACTCGGCTCAGAATGTTGATTACCAGCACGATCATCACCAGTACCAGCGAGGCCGCCCAGGCGAGCTCGAGCTGGTTGTCGAATGGCATGCCGGAGAAGTTGTAGATCAGTACGGCCAGCGAGGCCGTCGGGTTCATGACTGCCAGGTCGCCGTCATGCAGGATCCAGTAGTTGCTGAACAGCGCGGTGAACAGCAGCGGCGCGGTCTCGCCGGCGGCACGGGCCACGGCCAGCATGACGCCGGTCAGGATGGCCGGCAGGCCGGTGGGCAGGACGATTTTCCAGATCACCTGGGCACGGGTGCAGCCCATCCCGTAGGCGGCATCCTTCATGATCTTGGGCACCATCTTCATCGACTCTTCAGCGGTCAGCACGACGATGGGCAGCATCAGTACCGCCAGGGCCACACCACCTGCCGGGGCGGAGTAGGTGCCGGTGGTCATCACCACCAGGGCATAGGCGAATACGCCGGCCAGGATCGACGGCAGGCCGGTGAGCATCTTGGCGGCGAAGCGCGCGGCGTTGGCCAGCTTGCTGTCCGGGCCGAGTTCGGCCAGGAACACCGCGGCCAGGATACCGACCGGTACGGCGATGGCGGCAGCAATGCCGACCATGACGAAAGTACCGGCCATGGCGTTGCCAAAGCCCCCGCCCATCTCGAAGCCGGTGGGCGGCAACTCGGTGAACACCTCCAGGTTGAGGCGTGCGCCGCCGCGGGTGATCAGCATGTACAGCACGGAAATCAGCGGCACGCTGGCCACCAGCGCCGCGAACCATGCCAGCGTGGTCAATACCAGGCTGCGCAGGGAACGGCCTTCCAGCTTGCGCTGCAGGCTGGGCAACGCGTTTGCAGGGGTGGTGAGGTTGGTCATCATTTGTTACCCCGCTGGGCGTAGAGCATGATCATCGAGCCGAGCACGTTCACCGCCAGGGTGATGAACATCAATACCAGTGCCGCGTACATCAGCACCTCGATCTCGTTCGGGCCGGCCTCCGGGAAGTTCAGGGCCAGCAAGGCCGCCAGCGTGTTGGCCGGGGCGAACAAGGAGAGGGAAATGTTGTTGGCGTTACCCACCAGCATGGCCAGCGCCATGGTTTCACCCAGCGCACGGCCCAGGCCGAGCACCAGCGAACCGAAGATGCCGGTGGCTGCCGATGGCACCATTACCTTGAGGATGGCCTCCCAATGGGTGGCGCCCAGGCCGTAGGCGGCCTGCTTGGTCTTCATCGGCACGCTGGTCAGGGCGTCCTGCGAAACGGCGGCGATGGTCGGCAGAATCATGATCGCCAGTACCAGCGCGGCAGGCAGCAGCCCTGGGCCGCTCAGGGAAGTACCAAAAAAGGGAATCCAGCCCAGCTCGCTGTTCAGCCAGGTGGTCAGCGGGCGAATGGCCGGGATGACCACATAGATCCCCCACAGGCCGTAGACGACGCTGGGGATGGCAGCGAGCAGCTCGACGATGGTGCGGAACACCGCCGCCAGCCGGGCCGGGAGGAAGTCCTGGGTCAGGAAAATGGCCATGCTGACGCCGAAGAAACCGGCGATCAACAGGGCGATCAGGGCGCTGTAAAGCGTGCCCCAGATCGCTGGCAGAATACCGTACTTGCCTTGGTTGACGTCCCAGACACTGCCGAACAGCACGTCAAAGCCGTGCTTCTCGATGCCTGGCAGTGCCTTGCGGCCCACTTCGTAGACCAGCGCGAAGACCAGCGCCAGCACCAGCACCACACCGATGCGTGCAAGCGCACGGAAGGTGCGATCAACCAGGAAGTCTTTCGCAGACGGTGGCTGGCACGCGGAGTCGGGGTTAGCCGGGATGGCAAAAGGAGTGTTCATTGGCAAGTTCCGGGACAGAGGGCAAACACACCCGGCATGGCCGCCAGACCACACCGGGAGCGCCTGGGCGTGTTACTGGATGTTGGCGGACGCTTTGCGTACCTGATCGACAACCGACGCTGGCAGCGGGATGTAGCCCATCGAGTCGGCGATCTTCTGGCCTTCGGTCAGGCTGTATTCGACCATTTCGCGCATGGCCTTGGCCTTGGCCGGGTTACCGTTGTCCTTGCGGAAGATCATCCAGGTGTAGGAGGTGATCGGGTAGGACTTGGCACCGTCAGGGTCAGGCAGCCAGGCCACCAGGTTCTCCGGCATCTGCACCGCAGCCAGCGCCTCGGCACCGCTCTCGGCGTTCGGCACGACATATTGGCCGGCCTTGTTCTGCAGCTGGGCGAAGTCGACCTTGGCCAGCTTGGCGAAGCCGTATTCGATGTAGCCGATGGCGCCTGGGGTCTGGCGGACGGTGGCGGTTACGCCGTCGTTCTTCGGCGACTTGATGAACTTGTCGCTGGCCGGCCAGTTGACGGTGTTGCCTTCACCCAGCGCTTGCTTGAAGTCAGCGTTGATGGCCGACAGGTGCTTGGTGAATACCGCAGTGGTACCACTGGAGTCGGCACGCACGACCACGGTGATCGGGGTAGCTGGCAGTTTCAGCTCAGGGTTGGCCGCGACGATCTGCGGGTCGTTCCACTGGGTGATCTTGCCGAGGAAGATGTTGGAGTACACATCGCGCGGCAGCTTCAGCCCTTTAGGGTTGCCCGGCAGGTTGTAAGCCAGGACGATTTCACCGGCGGTCATTGGCAGCAACTGCACGCCCTCGCCGACCTTGGCGATTTCTTCGGCTTTCATTGCCGAGTCGCTGGCGGCGAAGTCGACGGTCTTGTTCAGAAAGTCCTGAACACCCGCCCCGCTCCCCTTGGACTGGTAGTCAACGGTGACACCGTCGGTTTCCTTGCTGAAGGCCTTGAACCAGGTCAGGTAGATCGGTGCCGGGAAGCTGGCGCCGGAACCGGTCAGGCGGACGTTCTCTGCGGCGAAGGATGCCGAAGTGGCGCAAAGCGAAACGGCAACGGCGAGTGCAGCAGACTTCATCAGGCGTATCATCGAAAAGCGCTCCGTGTGATGGCCGGCACACTTTGCAGCAGCAATGTTACAGCTTTGTGACCAATGAATGGCAAGCCGCACGGTAGAGCCGTCTGGCGGCGCCATCACGGCAACATCAGTGAGCAGAGCTCTGGACGGGTTCCTGTCTCAACCCTAAGGCCTCGATGTGTCGGTTGAATGACTGTTTCGAGTGGGCGACAGGTTTCCTGGCACCGCTGGTCGATTACCGGGCACTCGGGCGTTGCCGCGGCATTCAACCGTTCATGCAAACCAAGACGGGAGTGAATGCCATGCCACGCGGCGACAAGGACAAATACACCGACAAGCAGAAGCGCAAGGCCGAACATATCGAGGAAAGCTACGAGCACAAAGGCGTGCCGAAAGACCAGGCCGAAGCGCGCGCCTGGGCCACCGTCAACAAACAGTCCGGGGGTGGCGAGAAGAAAGGCGGCTCGGGCAAGGCCACCTCTTCCAGCGAGAAGAAAACTGCCCGCTCGGACTCGGCCAAACGGGCGGCGAAGTCACGCCAGGGTCATTCCCGCACATCGGGCAGTTCCCTGGAAACCCAGAGCAAGCAAAGCCTGATGAAGGAAGCGCGCAGCAAAGACATCAAGGGGCGCTCCACCATGACCAAGGCGCAATTGGTGGAAGCGCTCAAACACGCATGACACAAGCCCCCGGCCCGGCGAATGCAACGCGGTGCATGGCACCGGCTACGCCGGTGTTCGCGGGCACGCCCGCTCCCACACCGACCCGTGCAGGCTTCACGATCCTTGGGCAAGGCCATGGCCTCTACAGGAATGGCGCCAACCCTGGGCCAGACGCGATTCCTGTGGGAGCGGGCGTGCCCGCGAAGAATGCAACGCGGTGCATGGCACCGGCTACGCCGGTGTTCGCGGGCACGCCCGCTCCTACATCGACCCGTGCAGGCTTCACGATCCTTGGGCAAGGCCATGGCCTCTACAGGAATGGCGCCAACCCTGAACCAAGCGCGATCCCTGTGGGAGCGCATCGCACTCATGGTCCGCGAAGCTTTAACTGCATCAACCAATCCCGGCGATATCCGCCGCATCGGCATCCCGGCAACTGTTGCGGGACGCGCATACGAACTCCGCCTCGGCGCGTGTCGGGTAGTTGAAGGTCAGGCGCAGCTTTTCTTGTGTGTCATAAAGGTCATAACCCTCCCCTAACGTCGCGGGAAAGCCAAGACTACGCGGGTAAATCTCTTTCTTGAGCGGCACAGCGGGAACCACAACAAAGCGCGTCTGCATGTTCATCCCCCTCCCGGCAGTCTCTTAGTATTAGTACCGCTAAGGGAAAGCATCAAGGTGACTCATACAAACAATCGCAACGCCGTGGTTACCCGCGAAAAGGCTGGGGCATCGCTACAGCGTAAACAACAGCTCCTGGCCAAGATACCTGGCGCTAACCTGATGCCCTGTTTCGTTCAGGTCGAATGGCTGGCACATGGCCCCTGTAGTCACCACATCGCCTGCCTTCAGGGTCTGGCCACGTTCGGCGGCATGCGCATATAGGTGGGCCAGCGATGCCAACGGGTCGGTCGCCGCATCGCCAGACAAGCCCCGCGCCCGCAACTGGCCGTCTACGTATACCTCGGTGGTTTCGGCCAGGTCAGCCAGCAACGGCACATCGATGCCTGCTGCCAGGCTGTTGCCAATCACCAGCGCTTCAAACCCAACGTTGTCCGCCACGAAGCTTGGCCACCCAACAATCTTGCGATCGACGAAGCGCGAGCGCACCACTTCGAAGGTGACGCAGGTAGCGCGAATATCTTCGCTGGCCGGCACCCGCCCAACCTGGGGTGGAATATCGCGATCCAGCACGAAGGCGACCTCGCATTCGATGGTTACCGGCGTAACGGCCGGCAACCGAATGTGCACACCACCAGCATGACAGCGCCCCGCCTCCAACTGGCCAATCAAGGGCCGGGACAAATTGGCCGCCCGCATGGCTGCGGGGCTGCCGACACCCAGCTTCCACCCGGCACGCTGGCCTGCGGCGGCCGCAAACAACTCGTCCTGGCTGTCATAGCCCTGTTTCAACGTCTCGGGTTTGAGGCTGGCGGGCAGTTCCGCCAGCAGCTCACCGCTAAGCCAGTGCTGCAGCAACAATGCCGCGGTACGCTGGGGAATGAAGAGCGAATTGTTCATCAAGACCTCGTGATTGATGGGCGATGGCGGGCAACAGATGCTAGAGCGTGGCATTGATAAGGATAAATAAATTGTCATGATGCCTGGCATCACAAACCGTTATGACCCTGCCTGACGCAATCCCGTGTAGGAGCGGCCTTGTGTCGCGATGGGCCGCAAAGCGGCCCCCGGCAATGTGTGCATTTGCGCTGAAACCCCGGGGCCGCGTTGCGGCCCATCGCGACACAAGGCCGCTCCTACAGGATTACCTGTCAGCAGACACTGGCTGCTTCAGCAGCAATACGTAGGCCATCGCCGCCACCGCCGCGACCGCCGCACTGATCAGGAACGCCGAGGCAAACGACCCGGTCTGCGGTGGAGCTGGCCATGTTCACGCTGAACAACGCGCAGCACAGCAGGGCCACGCTGAGCATGAAGCCGCTGCCGAACAGCGCGGGGTCGTGATGCGAGCGGCCCTGGCTACTACACCGGCAGCTCGGTGGTCAGCTTGATCTTCTCCATCGGCACTTCGGTCTTGACGTTCTGCACCACGCTCAGGCTGGTCAGGTGCGCGATCTGAAAGCGCCGATAGGCCTCCAGGTCCGCCGCCACCACCCGCAACAGCAAGTCGCAGTCACCCGCCATCACATGGCACTCCACCACTTCGGGCAACTGGCGCACCGCCTCGACGAACTCGTCGGTGGTTTCCTGGTCCTGGCGCTTGAGCCACACCCGCACGAACAGGGTCAGACCCAGCGCCACCTTGGCCGGGTCCACCAGCGCCACGTAGCGCTCGATCACCCCGGCCTCTTCCAGCAGGCGCACCCGCCTGAGGCACGGCGAGGCAGACAGCCCAACCTGTTTGGCCAGTTCCTGGTTCTGTAGCCTGCCATCGCGCTGCAGTGCTCGCAGGATACGTCGATCGATAGCGTCGAGCTTGATTGGCATTGAAGAACCTCAAATTGCCAGTTGCCAGTAGCAGATGCCAAATCTTCCAAGCTCCGGTGCAACTACGCAAGCCAATTCCAGCAATACATTGGAATAATTTACCTCCACTGGAGGTGCCCATGAATACCCTTGAACCTGTACTGAACGATCCCCCCACCGCCACGCCGGAAAGCGAACTGCGTCGTGGCGCCACGGCCGCCTTGCCGGTGCTGCTGGGTTTCATCCCCTTCGCCCTGGTGCTCGGCGCCCAGGCTTCCCGGCAGCAGCTCGCGGCAGGCGAAGTGGCGCTGATGACCGGGCTCAACTTCGGCGGTGGCTCGGAGTTCGCCGCCATCGAGCTATGGACCTCGCCGCCGGCGGTCCTGGTGATTGTCGCCATGACCCTGCTGGTCAACAGCCGCCACCTGCTGATGGGCGCGACCCTGGCGCCGTACCTGCGCCACCTGCCGTTGCCAAAAGCGCTCGGTGCCTTGTTCTTCATGTGCGATGAGAGCTGGGCCATGGGCCTGGCCGATGCGCGCCAGCGCGGTAGTTTCAGCCTGCGCTACTTCATGGGGGTGTCGCTGTGCCTGTGGGTGACCTGGGTCGGCTTCACCAGCCTTGGCGCGCAGGTCGGGCCGTTGCTTGGCGATTTGCGCAGCTATGGCTTCGACATGGCCTTCGCCGCCGTCTTCCTGGTGCTGCTCAAAGGCATGTGGAAAGGCGTGCACGCCGCCCTGCCCTGGCTGTTCAGCCTGGTCACCGCGGCGCTGTTCTACCTGCTGATCCCCGGCGGATGGTACGTGCTCGCGGGCACCGTGGCTGGCCTGGTCAGCGCTTACCTGTGGGCCAAGCCATGATCGACGTCGCTACGCTGGTCACCATTGTGGGCATGGCGGTGGCCACCTACCTCACCCGTGCGCTGGGCTTTCTGCTGTTGCGCAACCGAACGCCAGGGCCGCAACTGACCCAGGTGCTGAACGCCGCGCCAGGCTGCGTACTGATCGCCGTGATCGCACCCAAGTTCGTTTCCGGCCATCCGGCTGACCTGATTGCGCTGGGGCTTACCGTGTATGCGGCTTCACGGTATTCCATCCTGCCAGTGGTGGTGTTTGCCATTGTCGTGACGGGGGTGTTGCGGGGGCTGTTGCCAGGGTGACTCACCTGGACATGGATGCGGTCAACTCAAGAGCGGTGACGGTACTCACCTCGTCACCCTCACTCCATTGACGCAAATCAAGCCGCCGCCCCTGGTTCGCGCGACGATGGCTGTCAGCAAGGAACGAATCGAAAACCGCCATGCGCATTGTGCTCAAGGGCCATCGCCATCGATCACCGTGCGCGGCTTTGGACAAGGAGCCCCACATGAGCCCGCTGAACCACGTACTGGTAGCCACCGACCTGTCTGCCTCCGCCCGCAACGCGGCAGAGCGCGCTGCGTACCTGAGCCAGGAGCAACAGGCGTCGCTGGACCTGCTGTACGTTGCCAACCCGGCCCCCTTCGAGCGCCTGAAACAGCTGGTGGCACCGGGTGACGACCTGCTGAAGCGCGTGCTGGATACCGCAGGCGAAAAAATTCGCGCACTGGCTGCAATGCTGTTCCAGCGCCATGACATCGCCGCTGGCGTGCAGGTCGCGCACGGCTCGGTGAGCACGGAGATCACCCGTGTGGTGCAGGATAAACGCAGCGACCTGCTGGTGTGCGGGGCGAAGGGCCAGAGCGTGGCGCGGCGCCTGCTGCTGGGCTCCACTGTGCAAAAGATGCTGAACCGCATGCCCTGCCCTTTGCTGGTGGTCAAGCAGGCGCCACGCGATGCGTACCGGACCTTGCTGGTTGCAGTTGATTTTTCGCCTTCGTCACTGCGCTCCATCGAACTGGCAAAAGCCATTGCCCCACAGGCCGAGATCATTCTGTTGCATGTGTACGAGGCGCCGTTCGAAGGCAGCATGCGCTTCGCCCACATCGACCATGACACGCTTGCACACTACCGCAATGTCATCCGCAAGGATGCGGTGAAGCAGCTCGCGGCCTTGAGCGAAACCGCCGGAGTGGCAGATGCTCGGCAGATAGTGGTGCATGGCGACCCTGGCTGGCGGATTGCCGAGCAGGAACAAGAGCTGGAATGCGACCTGATCGTGGTTGGCAAGCAAGGGGAAAGCGCACTTGAAGAACTGCTGATAGGCAGCGTCACCAAGCATGTGCTTAACGAATCCCAATGCGATGTGCTGGTGTCGCCATAGGATGCAGGTGTTGTGGAGGACGCTTGCGTGTCCTCCACCGAAGCCCGCGCCATCCACCGCGGCGCCTGCTTCGCGGGTAAACTCGCTCCCACATGGATCGCGCTGGCCTTCAGGTTGTGGGCACGACTGTTGCGTCCTCAGTTTTTTTCTGGCTTCAAGCGCCACGCAAAACCTGTGGGAGCGGGTTCACCCGCGAACACGGGCGAAGCCCGTGCCATCCACCGCGGCGCCTGCTTCGCGGGTCAGACCGGAACAGACAACCCGACCTTGACCTTGTCCAGAACAATCAGCGTCCGGTAGGTCAGGATGTCCTCGTTATCCGCAAAATGCAGCCTGACCAGCTTTTCGAAATGCGCCACATCACGGGCAAGCATGACGATGATGAACGAAACCCCGCCGTTGACGAAGTAACACTGCTGTATCTCCTCGACATTGGCGAAGTACCGCTTGGCGCGGTCCATCACCAGAGATCGGTCGTCCCGCAAGCGCGATTCGACAATGGCGGTAATCATCTGGCCGACGCTCTCCGAGGCGATCACCGCAGTGTTGGCGACGATCACCTCGCTTGCCTCCATCTGGGCGATACGCCGCTGTACAGCAGGCGTGGACAGGCCGATTTCCTCGGCAATCGCTCGCTGGGAGGTTTTGTTGTCGCGCTGAAGCAACCGCAGAATCGCATGATCGAAGCCGTCAAGCGGGCGGCTGGTGGAGTCACTCATTTTCGGGTTCCAAAGAAAGCAGTTCGCTCATCAGGGGGCTATTTTCACAGTAATTCCTTCGAACGCCGAGCCCTAAAATTGCGTCTCGTATGTCGCTGGAGACGAGCGTGGACTCGAAAAGTGTTGGAGCATTCGCTCCTGTCGGCGCTGCCATCGCCGCCCTGGTGTCTGTGCAGACCGGTGCTGCCTTGGCCAAGACCCTGTTCCCACTGGTCGGCCCCGAGGGCGTGGCTGCGCTGCGCCTAGGCCTGTCAGCCGTGATCCTGCTGGCCGTGTTGCGGCCCTGGCGCATCTGGCAGCAGGCGAACATGCTTCACCTGCTGGGCTACGGCGTGATGATGGGGCTGATGAATCTGCTTATCTATCGGGCATTTCTCTACATCCCGGTTGGTATCGCGGTGTCCATCGAGGTGATCGGCCCTCTGGGGGCTGCCTTGTTGTCTTCCCGACGCCGAATCGACCTGCTCTGGATTGCCTTGTCGGTCGCCGGCCTCACCTTGCTGCCCTGGGGTACGGATAGCCATGGCCTGGACCCGCGCGGGGTGTTGTACTCGCTCGCCGCTGCACTGGCCTGGGGGCTGTATGTGATGCTCGGCAGCAAGGTGGCGGTTCACGGCAAGCAGGCGGTCGCCACCGGGATGCTGTTCGCAGCGCTGCTGGGGGTACCACTTGGCGTTGACCAGGCAGGTACCGACCTGCTGGCGCCCTGGGTGCTCACGGTAGGCCTGGGCGTCGCTCTGCTCTCCAGCACCGTGCCCTTCCTGCTCGACATGTATGCGATGCGGCACCTGCCGCCGAGCATCTTTGGCGTGCTGCTCAGCGCTTCACCCGCCGCCGGGGCCATAGCCGGCTGGCTGATCCTCAATGAGGTGCTGACGCTGCTCCAGTGGCTGGGCATTGCAGCGATTGCCCTGGCCTGCGCAGGCGCTGCGCTGGTTGGCCAGCGCCGCTGAACGCTTGCTTGCGGAACCTGCAGCATTACTCTCCCTCCAACAGCGGGCGCTCTGCGCAAGGCGTTTCATCGATTGCGCTGATGATTACTATCGAGCGACCCGCATGTTGGCCTGGCAAAAGCGCCCCCTATAATCGCCAGCAAATTTCCCCCGCTCCTTGCGCCTGCTTCAGGCGACATCCCTCTCTTGGAATCCAATACCATGCCAGGTGCCAGCCAGGCCCCTAGCGGCCTCCCCGAACATGATCAACAAAGCGTCAGCCAGCAGTGGCTGGCAATCCTTTCGGTCGCCGTCGGCGCCTTCGCCCTGGTGACCAGCGAATTCCTGCCGGTGGGTGTACTCAACGATGTCGCCAGCGACCTCGGCATCAGTGCAGGCCACGCCGGCCTCATGGTTACCCTGCCCGGCATCATGGCCGCCCTCGCCGCCCCGCTACTGTCGGTGGGCATTGGCGCCCTGGACCGTCGCTACCTGCTGATCGGCCTGACGCTGATCATGATCATCGCCAACTCGGTGGTGGCCTACGCCAGTGACTTCAACCTGCTGCTGTTCGGCCGCGTGCTGCTGGGCGTGAGTATCGGCGGCTTCTGGGCGACGGCCATTGCCCTCAGCGGCCGCCTGGCGCCCAAGGGCGTGGGCGTAGCCCAGGCCACCTCGATCATCATGGTCGGTGTAACCCTGGCCACCGTGCTGGGCGTGCCGGTAGGCACCTGGTTGAGCGGCCTGATGGGCTGGCGCATGACCTTTCTGGTAACCGCGCTACTGGGCGTACCGGTGCTGCTGGCGCAGATCCTGTTGCTCCCGCGGCTCAACCCGGACAAGGCCATTCGCATCAGCGACCTGCCGGCCCTGTTCATCAACCCACAGGCGCGGGTTGGCCTGATTGCCGTGTTGCTGATTGGCCTGGCGCACTTTGCCGCGTACACCTATGTCGCGCCCTTCTTCAAACAAAGCTCCGGCTTCGATGGGCCGACCATTGGGTCGTTGCTGCTGCTTTATGGCGTGGCCGGGGTATTCGGCAATATCTTCGCCGGTTTCGCCGCCAACCGCAGCGTACGTCACACCCTGCTGCTGGTAGCGTTGATGATCGGCACCAGCACTGCCCTGTTCCCTCATTTCGGCACCAGCACTGCCCTGTTCCCTCATTTCGCCACCGGCATGACCGGTGCAGCGATGCTGATCGGGTTGTGGGGCTTCGCCTTCGGCGCGTTCCCGGCCTGCGCCAGTATCTGGATGTTCGTCGTCGCGCCCAAGGATGTCGAACGCGGCATGCCGCTGTTCGTCGCCATGTTCCAGGTGATCATTGCGCTGGGCTCGTTCTTCGGCGGGCGGATCGTCGACCAGCTGGGCAGCTCGGTGCTGCTGAGCCTGGCCACGGCCCTGGTGGGCTGCGGTTTCGCTACGGTGCTGGTGCTGGGGCGTAATGTCAGCAACAGCCTGGCGGCGCAACCTGGCTGAGCAGCCATCGCCGGCCTCCTACAGGGACCGCGTAACTCTTGAAGTCTGCGCTGTACCTGTGGGAGCTGGCTTGCCGGCGATGGGCCGCAAAGCGGCCCCGAATTGCCTGACTGACAGGCAGTGGGGCGCTGGCTGATTTTTTACGCTCTTTTTACGGCTGAGCCGACAGACAGAAGGAATACTGGGCGCGCGATGCTCAGGGATGGCATGCATTTCTACCCGCCAGTCCAGAGAAGCCCTTCGTGAGCCAGTCCACCGTCATCGCAAATCAATCCGTTCCCGGCAAGTCCAACCCCATCGGCATGCTCGTCGCCGCTGTCGGCGTGGTATATGGCGACATCGGCACCAGCCCGCTGTACACCCTCAAGGAAGTGTTCGCCGGGCACTACGGCGTGCAGGCCAACACCGCCGGCGTACTGGGTGTGCTGTCACTGGTGTTCTGGTCGTTGCTCTGGGTGGTGTCGCTCAAGTACGTACTGTTCATCCTTCGTGCCGACAACCAGGGCGAAGGTGGCATCATGGCCCTGACCGCCTTGGCGCATCGGGCGGCGGCGCCCTACCAGCGCCTGGGCAGGATACTGGTGCTGCTCGGCCTGTTCGGCGCCGCGCTGTTCTACGGCGACAGCATGATCACCCCGGCGATTTCCGTGCTATCGGCCGTCGAGGGCCTGCAACTGGCCTTCGACGGTATCGAACATTGGGTCGTGCCGCTGTCGGTGGTGGTGCTGGTGGCGCTGTTCCTGATCCAGAAGCACGGCACCGCGCGCATCGGCATCCTCTTCGGGCCGATCATGGTGCTGTGGTTCGTCGTACTGGGTGCGCTGGGCCTGCACGGCATCGTCCAGCGCCCGGAAGTGCTGCAGGCACTCAACCCGCTCTGGGCGGTGAAGTTCTTCGTGCTGCACCCGGGCATGGGGGTGGCGATTCTGGGCGCGGTGGTGCTGGCGCTGACCGGCGCCGAAGCCCTCTACGCCGACATGGGGCACTTCGGCCGCAAACCCATTGCCCGGGCCTGGTTCCTGCTGGTGCTGCCCGGCCTGGTGCTGAACTACTTCGGCCAGGGCGCGCTGATCCTCGGCGACCCGCAGGCAGTGCGCAACCCGTTTTATCTGCTGGCGCCCGAATGGGCCCTGCTGCCCATGGTCGGGCTTGCCACGCTGGCCACCATCATCGCGTCCCAGGCCGTGATCTCCGGTGCGTTCTCGTTGACGCGCCAGGCCATCCAGCTGGGTTACGTACCGCGCATGTTCATCCAGCACACCTCCAGCGAGGAACAGGGGCAGATCTACATCGGCATGGTGAACTGGGCGTTGATGGTTGGCGTGGTGCTGCTGGTGGTCGGCTTCGAGTCGTCCGGGGCGCTTGCGGCAGCCTACGGCGTAGCCGTGACCGGGACCATGCTGATCACCACGCTGCTGGCCTCGGCAGTGGTGCTGTTGCTGTGGAAGGCACCACGCTGGCTGGCGGTGCCGATGCTGCTGGCGTTCCTGCTGGTCGACAGCCTGTATTTCGCCGCCAATGCGCCGAAGATCCTCCAGGGCGGTGCATTTCCGGTGATTGCCGGCCTGGCACTGTTCACCCTGATGACTACCTGGAAGCGCGGGCGACGGATGATCGTCGAGCGGCTGGACGAAAGCTCGCTGCCGCTGGACCTGTTCATTACCAGCCTCAAGGCCCAGCCGCCTCACCGCGTGGGCGGTACTGCCGTATTCCTGTCCGCCAGGCCCGAGGCGGTGCCTCACGCCTTGCTGCACAACCTGCTGCATAACCAGGTACTGCATGAACAGGTGGTGCTGTTGACCGTCGTGTTCGAGGACGAGCCACGGGTCAGCGCCGGCAAGCGCTTTGAGGTCGAGGCGTTTGGTGACGGTTTCTTCCGCGTGAGCCTGCATTTCGGCTTCATGGAGGAACCCGACGTGCCGTTGGCGCTAAGCCGCTGCCAACGCGCGGACCTTGAGTTCGGCCCCATGCGCACCACTTATTTCCTCAGCCGGGAGACGGTCATTGCAGGCAGGCAGATGGGCATGGCCCGCTGGCGGGAGCACCTGTTTGCCTTCCTGCTGAAGAATGCCAACAGCAACCTGAAGTACTTCAAGCTGCCGCTGAACCGGGTGATCGAGCTTGGCACTCAGGTCGAGATCTGAACAGTCATGGACCACGATCCTTCTGTCAGCACGACAGAACTTGCAAAGCCGCTGCATGTCTTATCAGCACCTGAGCTCTACCTGCGCCGTTGGAGGCGAAACAACATGAGAAAAACCCTGGTGGCCGTCTTTGCGTGTGCTCTGGCATTCGGCGCAACGGCATTGTTACCTGCCGATATCTCGCCGATGGGTTCCGCGTATGCCAAAGGTGGTGGCGGTGGCGGTGGCGGTGGCGGTGGCGGTGGCGGCCACGGTGGTGGTGGTGGCCACGGCGGCGGCAATGGTGGTGGACGTGGCGCCGGTATGGGTGGGCACAATGGCACTGGCAATGGTGCGGGCCTCGCGGGTGACCATGCCGGCAAGGCTACGCGCGATCATGGAGTGAGCGGCAATCATTATGGAAGCTCACGTAACCAGGACAACGGCCATGGGACCACCACCTCAGGCATTGCCCAGTCCAAGGATACTCGCGGCTTGACGAAATCTACCGCTATCTCGGGGACTACGCCCGGTGATCATAATGCCAAGGGGCTGAGCGGCGCGGTACAAAACGCCTCCAAGAATGATCGATGAGGTGAAGGCTGCCAGGTGCTGAAAGGGCCTGGCAGCCGCTTCGTCGAACGGCTGCGCACTGCGGAACTTAAAAGGCAACCTTATGTCGTATCCGCACTCAAGCTCCCCCCTGCGCCTTCTGGAGGCGAACAAACATGAAAAAAACCCTGGTAGCCGTCTTTACCTGTGCCCTGGCGCTCGGCGCAACTGCATTGTTGCCTGCCGATGTCTCGCCGATTGGTTCCGCATATGCCAAAGGTAATGGCAATGGCGGCGGCAAAGGTGGGTTCAACGGTAATGGCGCCGGCTACGAGAGTGATCATGCCGGCAAGGCCACCCGCAACCATGGCGAGAGCGGCAATCACTATGGAAGCCTTCGCAATGATGACAACGGCCGTGGCACTACCCGGTCCGGCATTGCCCATTCCAAGGAACACAACAAGGCCGGGCGCTCCTCTTCGAAGCATGATCGATAACTGAAAGCGCACATGGCGTGCCCTCGAACCGGGCGATGCGGTTGATGGCACCGGCTACGCCGGTGTTCGGTGGTGAGGTCCCTGTGGGAGCGGGCATGCCCGCGAAGCAGGCGACGCGGTTGATGGCACCGGCTACGCCGGTGTTCGCGGGCTCGCCCGCTCCCACAGGTACAGCACATTCCTTCAGCTGATGAGGTCCCTGTGGGAGCGGGTTTACCCGCGAAGCAGGCGACGCGGTGGGTGGCACCGGCTGCGCCGGTGTTCGCGGGTAAACCCGCTCCCACAGGTACGGCGCATTCCTTCAGCTGGTGGGACCCCTGTGGCAGCGGGCATGCCCGCGAATCAGGCGACGCGGTGGATGGCACCGGCTACGCCGGTGTTCGCGGGTAAACCCGCTCCCACAGGTATGGCGCATTCCTTCAGCTGGTGAGGTCCCTGTGGGAGCGGGCATGCCCGCGAAGCAGGCGACGCGGTGGATGGCACCGGCTGCGCC
>NZ_JBIGLU010000105.1:0-529 GCF_043658375.1 Pseudomonas sp. PsB
GACGTGCAGCTGAACTACTTTCTCTCTGAGTTCGTCACGCTCGGTATTCGGTGTTGAACGACGGCGAAGCCAGTCATAAAACGCGCTACGGGATACGCTCAGCGCACTGCAAAGAAGGCTGGTCGGATACGAGCCTGACTCTCTCAGTTCCTCAATCAGGAAAAACGATCGGGATCCGACATCAAGAGAGCCGTAGCCTTTTTTAAGATTTCAGCCTCGGTCTCCAGGCGCTTGATCTTGGCTCGCAGCTGCTGGAGCTCTCGTTGTTCGTCGCTGATCGCTTTGGTACCGGCTACTGGCTGGCCCTTCTGTCGCTCTTTACGTACCTGATCAACCCAGCGGCGCAGGGCTGTAGGGCCGACGTCCATTGAAGCGCAGACGTCGGGAATCGAGCAGTGGTCATCAAGGACCATGCTGGCAGCACGTTGCTTGAACTCGCGGGTGTAGGTTTTTCGTTCTTGCATGGAACCTCCTGATTGGGCGAATCATATCGCCCTTAAGAGGTGTCCGGGATCATTAGGCCAGTTCA